>JBCBHR010000023.1:0-11799 GCA_038525365.1 Pseudomonadota bacterium
CGATGCAAAAAACTGCAGTGCTTCAACGCGGCAACGTCGCTCTCGTGCGCTAATGTGACATGCGCGGATGAAAGGCCAAGCTTCTGCGCCAGTTGTGCCATCGCCGATCCAAGCGCCACACGTCCAGCGTCCGCATTGATGTCCGGTGAAACCAGCAGGCGAGGCCCTGTTGCGGGTGTGAACGGTACCGATGACTGAAACTTGGGATAATACCTCCCGCCGGCGCGTTCAAAGGCATCGGCCCATGAGTGGTCGAAGACATATTCGCCCTGACTATGAGACTTCAGATAACCGGTCGCGCCGCCGAGTAAGGTGCCGCTGCCGTCTTCCAGCAGCAAATGCTGCGGGTGCCAGCCGGTGTGGCGCGTGGCGCTCCCGCTTTCCTCCAATGCTAAAAGAAAAGCATGCGACATGAAGGGATTGTAAGGCGCATGACGCGCTGACCGATCCGCGCCGGACATGCGATCCCACTGCGCAGCATCGATGTCGCCAAAGCCATCAACCACGCGCACGCGAAACTCGGCCTCGTCAGCATTCTCATCGGCGGGCGCATTTTGCGGTGTGGTCATCTGCGAAGATGTATCGCGCTGCAACACACCCGCAACCCGGTGCGGCGAAAATCACCAATGCGATCTGTCAGGGGCGGAAGCCTTCAAAGGTTGCCTGATCGGCATGAGCCAGCGTCAATTCGAGATGCACCGGCGTACGCACTGTCCACGTGATGACCGGCAAACCACGTGCGCGCACGTCGGCGACAAAGTCGTTTGGCAGCGCCGTCACCTGATAAGACACAAACTCAATGTCGTGCTCAAACGCCAAGCGGTGCGTTTCATGCGCTTTGGTACCAAGACCTTCAGCCGTCAGTCCGATGGGGCAGACGATTTTGGCTGCCCGAAGGCGGGCGATGATGTCTTGCGAGAACGACATTACGCTCAGAGCACCCTTCGCTGCATGTGTTGCGACAGCGTCCACCACGGACGCGACCAGTTCGGCATTGTCGGTGCCATTGTCTTTCAACTCTAAGACGACCGGAACCCGGCCATCGACCATTGAGAGGATTGCGTCGAGCGTCTCGATTGTATCTGTCGTCGCGCCAAGTGCTACTGTGCCCAGTTCTTCGGCAGAGCGGGCACGCACCGGTCCGGTTTCAGCGGTCAGGCGATCAAGCGTTTCGTCATGAAACACCACAGCCACGCCGTCAGCGGACAATTGGACATCAAGTTCGATGCCATAGTTTTGCGAAATCGCTGTCTCAAAGGCACTTCGGCTGTTTTCGTAGGTCGCCACATTGCCGTCGTGGAGGCCTCGGTGCGAAATGGGACTCTCGATCAATGCTTTGAGACTGGGATGCATGGTTAACAATCAGACCGCGATGATGGCTTCGATTTCCACCGGTGCATTCATGGGGAGCGAAGGTACGCCAACGGCCGAGCGCGCGTGCTTTCCGCGTTCGCCGAGCACGTCGACGAGAAAGTCCGATGCGCCATTGCCGACGACATGCTGCTCGGTGAAAGTCGGCGTGCTCGCCACAAAAATCGTCAGCTTCACAATTTCCCTGATCGCTTCGAGGTCACCGAGCGCGGCTTTTGCATGCACCAGAATGTTCACAGCGCACCATTTCGCCGCCTCTTGCGCCGCCGGGATTTCGAGGTCTGCGCCCAGAATGCCCGTCGCGATGAGCGCGCCGTCGCGCAGTGGCAGTTGGCCGGACGTGATCAAAAGATCGCCGTGACGTTTGGCGGGAACATAGTTTGCGAGCGGTGCGGTTGCGGCCGCCAATGTGATGCCATGCGCCGCGAGGCGCGCTTCGATTGTGCCGGTCATTGCCGCCCTCCATTGTTAAAAGCCGTTTACGACGCTTGTGGAAACCGCCTCGCTTCTGCCATGACTACACGTATAGTCCAACCGCGATCTGCCAAAGAAGTGTGACATGTCATTGAAAAGCAAAGCTCTTTGCGCGTGCCTCATGGCACTGGGAGTAACCACCGCGTTTGCGGGTCCGCTGCAGCCCCACCGTGCCGTTTATGACGTGGAATTGGCCGATGCGACCGAGCGCTCCGGGATACTCGGCATGCGGGGCCGCATGGTCTACGAGTTTCGCGGCGCAGAGTGCGAGGGTTACACCACCAATTTCCGCTTTGTGACGCAGATCGGCGCGCGAGGCGTACCAACTCGCGTGACCGACCAACAGACAACGACCTTTGAGGCTGGAGATGGATCGCTCTTTCGTTTTGTGACGAAAACCTTTGTGGACAGCACACCGGATCAAGAGGTCGAAGGCACCGCGACGATGGCCGAGGAGGGCGTGGTTGTTGATCTGAAGGAACCAACCGATCTTCAACTCGACCTCGATGCAGCGCTCTTCCCGACATCGCACATGCTCAACCTTTTGGAGCGCGCCGCCGAGGGCGAGCGGTTTTACGAGCAAAAGATATTTGACGGGTCTGATGATGGCGACCGCGTGATGACGACGACAGTCATCCTTGGCGCGGAAAAGACGGCTGAGCCGACCGATTTGGAAGCACTCGTCGCGCCGGTGCTGACAGAAAACCCCTACCGCAAAGTGTCGATAGCCTATTTCGATGAGACCGACACGACCGGCGAGGGGCTTCCGGAGTATCGCATCGCGTTCAAAATGCTCGGCAACGGCATCACGCGCGACCTCGAACTCGACTATGGCGACTTCGCGCTGCGCGGCACGTTGAAAGAGCTTGAACTGTTTGATGCCAGCGCATGCTGATGCGGGTTGCAATCGTGCGCGATAGTCGGTAACGACCCGCCCATTCCACACACGGAGTATAGGCTCTGACCGGGAGACATCCGGCAGCGCCACCGGTTGCGGGTTGAAAAGCCTGCTTTCGCTCCGTGGAGGTTAAACCGGAAAGGAAACGATATGGCTCTGCCCGATTTCAATATGCGGCAGCTTCTGGAAGCTGGCGTACACTTTGGTCACCAAACCCACCGCTGGAACCCCAAGATGTCCCGTTACATCTTCGGCGACCGCAACAACGTTCACATCCTCGATCTTTCGCAGACCGTTCCGCTTTTGGAGCAGGCGCTTAAGAAAGTCTCAGACACGGTCGCCGGCGGCGGTCGCGTGCTATTCGTTGGCACCAAGCGTCAGGCGTCCGAAATCGTCGCTGATTCAGCCGCGCGGTCTGCACAATACTATGTCAACGCACGCTGGCTCGGTGGCATGCTGACAAACTGGAAAACGATCTCCAATTCGATTGCACGCCTGCGCAAGCTGGAAGAGCTGATGTCTGGCGAAGCCCAGGGCTTTACCAAGAAAGAGCGCCTCAATCTTGAGCGTGAGATGGAAAAACTCACCCGCGCACTTGGCGGCATCAAGGACATGGGTGGCATACCCGATTTGATGTTCGTGATCGACACCAACAAGGAAGCCATCGCCATTCAGGAAGCGCACCGTCTGGGCATTCCGGTCGTCGCTGTGGTTGACTCCAACTGCGACCCGGATGTCGTCAACTTCCCGATCCCGGGCAATGATGATGCAGCGCGCGCGATCTCGCTTTATTGCGACCTGATCGGCAAGGCGTGCATCGACGGTATTGCTCGCCAGCAGGGTGCATCCGGCGTTGACATCGGGGCTCTGGAAGAAGCGCCCGTTGAACCGGCTCTGGAAGAAACGCCAGCTGTCGCCGCAACAGCCGCTGAGGCTCCAGCGGAAGCGGCTGCTGCACCGGCTGCCGAAGAGGCACCGGCCCAGCAGTAAGCCTGCTCAGGTGACGGGCGCAGGGTGTGCATGGCTTTGTCTGTGCAAGCCTTCATGCTCCCGTTACAGGCGGTGACTAACGACCGCCAGACGTGATAAATCCCCGGCATGTGGATCGTTTTCCGGCCCACGGCCACCACACACAACACATAAGAGGATTACGATGAGCATTTCCGCTGCACTCGTAAAACAACTGCGCGAAGCAACTGGCGCAGGCATGATGGATTGCAAAAAAGCGCTGCAGGAAACCAATGGCGACGTGGAAGCTGCCATCGACTGGCTGCGCGCAAAAGGCATCGCGAAAGCTGAGAAAAAGTCTGGCCGTACCGCGGCTGAAGGTCTGGTCGGCGTCAATGGCGCAGGCACCGAAGGCGTTGTCATCGAGGTCAACTCCGAGACTGACTTCGTGGCCCGCAACGACGCGTTCCAAGACCTTGTTGAGAACGTTTCGTCCGTAGCTCTCGGCACCGATGGTACGGTCGAAGCCGTTTCTGCCGCCGCAATGCCGGGTGTCGGCAAATCCGTTGACGAAGCGATCAAAGACGCTGTTGCGACGATTGGCGAGAACATGAACCTGCGCCGTTCGCAAAAGCTGTCGGTCGGCTCCGGTGTCGTCGCCTCTTACGTCCACAATGCCGTGAAGCCGTCACTTGGCAAACTTGGCGTTCTCGTTGCAATCGAGACCGAAGGAAACGCCGACGCAGCGTCTGCCATTGGCCGTCAGATCGCGATGCACGTTGCTGCAACCAACCCGCTTTCAATCGATGTCGAAGACCTCGATCCGGAAGCCATTGAGCGCGAAAAAGCGATCTTTACCGAGCAGGCTCGTGAATCCGGCAAGCCAGACAACATCATCGAGAAGATGATCGATGGCCGCCTGCGCAAGTTTTACCAGGAAGTGTGTCTCGTGAAGCAGGCCTTTGTGATCAATCCGGACGTGACCGTGGAAGCGGCACTCAAGGAAGCCGAAAAAGAGATCGGTGCCGACGCAAAAGTCGCCGGTTTTGTTCGCTTCGCACTCGGCGAAGGTGTCGAGAAGGAAGAAGAGGATTTCGCAGCGGAAGTGGCAGCTGCCGCGAAGGGCTGAGGCCCACTGCAAAACCCTTGCAAAACTGCAAAAGCTTTGGGGCATCGCGTGACAACGCGGTGCCCTTGTTGTATCGCACGCCAAACAACGCCCCCGACCGAATCCCATGACTGAAACCGTTCTCTACACGCGCGTCCTCTTGAAGGTATCGGGCGAGGCCCTGATGGGCGAGCAAGGCTTCGGCATTGATGTTGCCGTGGCAGATCGCATTGCAGCAGACATCAAGACAGTTGCCGATCTGGGCGTTCAGGTGTCCATCGTCATCGGCGGCGGCAACATCTTCCGGGGCGTCGCTGTCGCATCACGCGGAGGCGATCGGGTCACCGGCGATCACATGGGGATGCTTGCGACGGTGATCAATTCGCTGGCGCTACGTACCTCTTTGGTCAAGCAAGGGCTTGATGCGGTTGTGCTTTCTGCCATTGCGATGCCGCAATTGTGCGAAACTTTCTCGCAGCGAAAGGCGATGTGGAACATCGAGCAGGGACGCGTCGTCATCTTCGCCGGGGGTACAGGGAACCCTTACTTCACCACCGACAGTGCCGCCGCATTGCGTGCAGCCGAGATTGATGCAGACGTTTTGATGAAGGGCACGCAGGTCGATGGCATCTATTCCGCTGACCCCAAAACGACTCCGGATGCCGAGCGGTTTGAACACATCACCCACAACGAAATCCTTGCGCGCGGACTGGAAGTTATGGACGTGGCCGCAGTCGCATTGACGCGTGAGAACAACATTCCAATAGTCGTGTTCTCCATCCACGAAGCGGGTGGATTCGGAAAGGCGGTGTGCGGGCAGGGACGATGCACGACCGTGACCGATGGCGAAAACACCTGACAACGAGAGAAGACAAGGGTGCTGTTCAATTATGAGTGACGATTACGACAAGGCGGATCTGCAGCGCAGGATGGACGGCGCGATCAGCGTTTTTACAGCAGACCTTGGTGGTCTGCGAACCGGACGTGCGTCCGCAAATCTGCTCGACCCCATCACGATCGATGCCTATGGCAGCCAGATGCCGCTCAACCAAGTTGCCAACGTCACCGTGCCAGAACCGCGCATGCTGGCTGTGAATGTCTGGGACAAGAGCATGGTTGGCGCGGTCGAAAAGGCCATTCGTGAGTCCTCACTTGGTCTCAATCCGATGACCGATGGCACAACGGTTCGCGTGCCGCTGCCGGAACTCAACGAGGAACGCCGCAAAGAGCTCGTCAAGGTCGCGCATCAATACGCAGAGAACGCACGCATTGCCGTGCGCCATGTGCGCCGTGACGGCATGGATACGCTTAAGAAGCTCGAAAAGGACGGCGACCTCGGTCAAGATGAGAGCCGCGTCGAAGCTGATGGCGTGCAGAAAATGACCGATGACTACATCACCAAGGTCGATGATCTGCTGGCCACCAAAGAACAAGAGATTTTGCAAGTCTGACGACTTGGCGATCTCATCGCTCAAAGGACATCTGTGTGCTGAACCCGAACCCGGTAGCCGATATTGCTGCACCTGCCCACGTGGCCATCATCATGGATGGCAATGGCCGGTGGGCAAAGGCGCGCGGGCTGCCACGCACACTGGGGCACAAGGCAGGCGTTGAAGCCGTGCGCCGCACGGTGCGCTCTGCACCTGACCTCGGCATCAGACACCTCACACTCTACGCTTTTTCCTCGGAAAACTGGTCTCGGCCGCCCTCGGAAGTGCGCGATCTGTTGGGCCTGTTGCGCCTCTACATCCGCCGCGATCTTGCAGAACTGCACGCAAATGGTGTCCGCGTCCGCGTTATCGGTGAGCGCGACGGCCTCCAACCTGACATCATCGGGCTGATCGAAACCGCCGAAAACCGCACCGCCGGGAACACGCGGCTGAACCTGAACATCGCGTTCAATTATGGAAGCCGCAACGAGATCACGCGTGCTGTTGATGCTCTCGTGAAAGAAAAGCTCGCCGCCGGGCTCAATGGCCACACGCCACCGGTGACCGAAGCCGACATCCATCGCCATCTCGACACCGCAGCTGGTCCGGACCCCGACCTGATTATTCGCACGTCGGGCGAACAACGCCTGTCAAACTTCATGCTCTGGCAAGCAGCTTACGCGGAGTTTGTCTTCTGCGATTGTTATTGGCCGGACTTTGATGCGCAGGAATTGGCCGCCGCATTGATGACCTTTGCCAGCCGCGACCGCCGCTATGGCGGGGTGGAAAACGCCGATGGCCCGCAAACCGCGCAGCTTGCCCGAGACGCCGCATCATGAGCGACCTGCGTGAGCGGGTTGCTTCCGGTTTCGTCCTCGGTATCGTTTTTGCAGCCGCCGCCTGGATGGGCGGTTTTGCCTTCCTCGCAATACTGTGTGCCGCATCGTGCGTGATCTGGGCTGAGTGGTCAGGCATTCGCATGCCGGGCATGGATGACCGGCTGCTGCTGTCCGGTGCAATCGCCACCGTCGGCATTGCGGTGATCATTTGGATCACCAGCGGTGCTCTGGAGATGGTCGGCGTTTCGCTTATCGTTGGTGTTTTCGTCATCACCACGTTTGTTCTGCGCCAACCGCGCGCATCGAGCGGCTTTTTCTATGCCATAGCACTGCTGGTCTCCGCGGGCATGCTGCGTGGCTCGGGTGATCATTGGCCCGGTTTTGTCGCGATCTGCTTTTTGTGCGCGATTGTGTTCGCCACAGACATTGGCGCTTACTTTATCGGCCGCAAGGTCGGGGGGCCGAAATTGGCCGTCACCATATCGCCCAACAAGACACTGTCCGGCGCCCTTGGGGGGCTAATCAGCGCCGTCATCGGCGCAGTACTTGTTTTTGTGGTCTTCGGTTTGGGGCCGATCTGGCTTGCCGTTGCGTTGGCTGTGCTGTTGTCAGTGGTTTCGCAGGCTGGGGACCTCTATGAGTCGTGGCTCAAACGGCGTGCCGGGGTGAAGGATTCAGGCCGGATCATCCCAGGCCACGGCGGCGTGATGGATCGCGTCGACGGTCTTCTTTTCGCCGCCTTTGGATTGTGGCTGTTGAGCGTGGTATTGGGAACGTGGAATGCGCCGGCAAGGACGTTTTTCTCCTGATGGAAACGCTTCACGAATCTGGGAAAGGGGGCTGACATGGAATTCATCACAAACCTTCTGTCCACCGACGGCTTCTTCCTCGGCGTACTGATCCCATTTCTGTTCGTTCTGGTCATCGTGATTTTCGTCCACGAGATGGGCCATTACCTTGTCGGGCGCTGGTGCGGCATTGGCGCGGACGCATTTGCTGTCGGCTTTGGTCCAGAAATCTTGGGCTTCACCGACAAACGCGGCACGCGCTGGAAACTCTGCGCGATACCACTTGGCGGCTATGTGCGTTTTGTCGGCGATATGAATGCGGCCTCAACGAAGGGCGATGCAGACGCAGGATTGAGCAAGGAGCGACGTTCCTTGGCCTTCCACAACAAGGCGGTATGGCGTCGTGCAGCGACCGTGTTTGCCGGTCCGGCGGCGAATTTCGTGCTGGCGATTGCCATCTTCACGATAATCTTCTCGGTCTTCGGACGATCCGTTGCCGATCCTGTGGTCAGCACCGTCTCCGAAGGTGGCGCGGCGGCAGAGGCGGGCTTTTTGCCGGGCGACGTTTTTGTGTCGCTTGATGGGGCGCCGGTGGAAACCTTTGCCGATGTCCAACGTTATGTTGGTCCACGTGCCGATATCCCGATCACGATGACAGTGCGCCGCGATGGCGCACTTTTGGAATTGACCGTCACGCCGCAACGTCGCGAGATCGAAGATCAGTTCGGCAATCGCATGGAACAGGGCCTGATCGGCGTATCTGCCGACCGTGACGACGCGTCTTTTAGAACCAAGACGTACTCAGTACCCGAAGCTTTCACCGAATCGTTTCGCGAAACCGGCTATGTGATCACCCGCACCGGCGGCTATATCTGGGGTGTGATTTCCGGCCGTGAACGCGCCGACCAAATCGGCGGGCCGATCCGTGTGGCACAGGTCTCCGGACAGGTCGCGACATTGGGCTGGATAGCACTGATCAACTTGGTGGCGATCCTGTCGATCTCCATCGGATTGCTAAACCTGTTACCCGTTCCGATACTCGATGGCGGGCATTTGATGTTTTACGCATATGAATGGATCCGCGGTCGCCCGCTGTCCGAAAACGCCATGGAAATGGGGTATCGCATTGGTTTTGCGATGATTCTCGGCTTGATGGTTTTCGCGACTTGGAACGACATCACTCAACTTTTTGCGCGCGGGTGACGCCATTTTTAATCAATTCTTCACCATGTTTGATGCTCCTGCGTGTCTAAATCGCCACGCAGGGCAAGAACGTAAACCGTTTTTAACCCCGATGCTTGCGTGTGGTATCAATCCCTGCAATAGGACGGGGAGGGATGGCGTTTGCGCGCAGTATTGCAGCGCACAAAACCGGGGAACCTCCGCATGAGCGCGGCAAAAAGACTACTCAAAGCCCTGTCGGTGAGTGCGTTGACTGCAGCGCCACTATCGGGCGCAACCTTTGCTCTCACCGCGCTGACACCTTCAGTTGCACAAGCCGCTGTCGTGACCAACATTTCCGTGCGCGGCAATGAGCGCGTGGGCAATCAAACAATCGCAGATTTTGTCGGATACCGCAGCGGTCGGAACTTCACGCCCGCTGTTGTTGACGATGCCGTCAAAGCACTTTTCCGCACCGGACTTTTCCGAGACGTATCGGTCAGTGTGTCCGGCTCGACGCTGGTTATCGATGTGTCCGAATTCGGCATCGTCAACCAGGTGCTGTTTTCCGGCAACCGCCGCCTCAAGGACGACCGGTTGACGCAAGTCGTGCAACTCGGACCCCGCAGCCGTTTTGAGCAACGCATTCTTGATGATGATGTTGCGGCAATCGAAGAGGCCTACAGCCGGATCGGTCGCGCGGATGTCACGGTCAATGCAAGCGTGATTGACCTTGGCGAGAACCGCGTCAACATCGTCTTCAACATTTCCGAGGGTGGTCGCACGCGCATCGCGCAGATCAACTTCATCGGCAACAACGCGTTCAGTGATCGCCGCCTTCAAGGCGTGATCTCGACAAAGCGCTCAAACATCCTGTCTTTCATTTCGCGCAATGACGTGTTTGACGAGCAGCGTTTGGCTGCCGATGAAGAGCAGTTGCGCCGCTTCTACTTCAACCGTGGTTACGCCGATTTCCGCATCATCACGTCTGCGGGCGATGTTGATCCCGAAACGGGCAATATTGTCATCAACATCGAAGTTGATGAGGGCGAACGGTACGCTTTCGGTTTGATCGAAATCGACAGCACAGTGCCTGGTGTCGACCAATCCGCCCTTGAGGCGACGGTCGCGACACGCTCGGGAAGCATCTATTCTGCTGAGCAGGTGGAGGACACGCTGATCCGCATGTCCGAGCGACTAGCAGGCGCCGGTTTCCCGTTTGCGGAAGTCACGCCGGTCGGCAACCGCAATTTCGAGACACGCACGATCGACGTCACCTATGTGGTCGATCAAGGCCAGCGCGCTTTCATCGAGCGTATTGAAATCCAAGGCAACACGGCGACGCGCGACTATGTCATCCGGCGTGAGTTCGATGTTGCCGAAGGTGATGCGTTCAATCAGATCCTGATCCGCCGCGCGCAACGTCGGCTGGAAGCCCTCGACTTTTTCGAGCGGGTGCAAATCTCCACGCGTGCGGGCTCTGCGCCTGACCGGGTGGTGATAGTCGTCAACGCCGTTGACAAAGCGACGGGTGAGATCGGCGGTGCGGTGGGCTACGCGACGGGCTCCAGCAACGAGGCCGGCGTCAACTTTGAAGCCTCCATCGTCCAGCGGAACTTCCAGGGCCGCGGCCAGCGTCTCGAGTTGTCAGGCGGCGGCACATCGGCGACACGGACATACAATTTGTCCTTCACCGAGCCCTATTTCCTTGGTTACCGCGTCGCTGCGCGCTTTGATGTTTTCCAGCGTCGCAATGAATTTGATGACGCCGACTACAACGTTACCACCACGGGTGGCTCCGTCTCATTCGGCCTGCCGCTGAATGACAATCTGACGGCAAACCTCGGTTACACCTATTTGCGCGAGAACTATGAGCGTCAGGACAACGCCGACGATTGTACGGCGGTTGTGACGACCGATTGTGTTCCGACAGCCGTTCAGGATCGCATTGATAATCCGCGCGTTAAATCCTCAATCGACTACGGCTTCACGTTCAACACCATCGAAAACCGTGCCGATCCGCGTGATGGCGTCTTCGTACGCTTGAACCAGGAAATTGCGGGCCTCGGCGGCGACGCGAAGTTTATCAAGACGACGGCCGACGCCAGCTACTACAGGACGTTGTCCGAGGAAGCCGAGCTCGTTGGTTTGCTACGCGCGGGCGCTGGCAACATTGTTGGTCTGTCTTCCGACGGGTTCTCCGAACTTGATCACTTCCGCATGGGTCCGAACCGCCTGCGCGGTTTCGAGTTTAACGGTATTGGCCCGATCAGCGCCGAAACGGGCGACCAGATAGGCGGTACGACATATTTGAATGCGTCTGCCGAGCTGCAGTTCCCGTTCCCGGCACTTCCGCGTGACCTTGGTTTCCGGGCTGCTGTGTTCGCCGACGCGGGAACGCTGTTTGGTGTCGCGGACAATGCCGCCGTTGTGCCCGGCACCGATGACATGTCCATTCGGGCGTCTGCGGGTATCTCGGTTATTTGGCAGTCGCCATTTGCTCCACTTCGGTTTGATTACGCTTTCCCGATCATGAAGGAAGACACCGACCAAGAGCAGAACTTCAGCTTCTCGGTATCGACTGCCTTCTGATTTGACTTGGTAACGCGGGCGCTGTTCATTGCCGCGCGCCCGTATCCATTCCGCATCCGCCGTAAGCAAAAGCGCGGTCGCATGCAATGTGCTCACCTGGGATAAGTGGTTTGGCAGTTGATCTCACTTTCCATCGACCAGCACAGCCATTGACGATCGCGGCGCTGCTCGATGCTGCCGCCGCTGAAAT
>JBCBHR010000024.1:0-11650 GCA_038525365.1 Pseudomonadota bacterium
CCATGCAATGACGCCGGTGCACGTGCCGTCATCATCCATGATCAGATCGAGCGCGAAATACTCGATGAAGAACTGCGCATTATTGCGCAGCGCCTGACCGTAAAGCGTGTGCAGGATCGCGTGGCCGGTTCGGTCGGCGGCTGCGCATGTGCGCTGCACCGGTGGGCCGTCGCCAAAGTTCTGCATGTGGCCGCCAAATGGCCGCTGATAGATTTTGCCATCCTCGGTCCGGCTGAAAGGCACGCCATAATGCTCAAGCTCGTAGACTGCCTTGGGCGCTTCCATGGCGAGATACTGCATGGCGTCCACGTCACCGAGCCAATCAGACCCTTTGACCGTGTCATACATGTGCCACTGCCAGCTATCCGGCGTCATGTTGGCAAGCGACGCCGCGATACCGCCTTGCGCCGCCACGGTGTGCGAGCGTGTTGGGAACACTTTGGTGATGCACGCCGTGCGCAGGCCCTGTTCGGCCATGCCAAGCGTCGCGCGCAAGCCCGCGCCACCGGCACCGACAACCACCACATCAAACTTGTGGTCTTCGAATTTGTAGGTGCTACCAGTTTGCCCCGGTGCGCCTTCAGTCTTGGTGGTGTTCGGATCGTGAATGTTCATGATGCTTTAGCTTCCAAAACCCAGTTTCAGGACGGCAAACACGCTGGCCGCGCCGAGCGCGACGGTGAAAAACACATTCAGGATGATTAACGCATATTTCGTCGCTTCGCCGTGGATGTAGTCTTCAATGACAACCTGCATGCCAAGTTTTGCATGATAGAGCCCACTGGCCAGCATGAGGATGAGTAAAGTCGCCACAAGCGGATTGCCGAGATAGGCGACAACATCGGCGTGATCGCGCCCGATCAGCGACGCGATAATCCAAATGAATGCCAGCATGAGCGGCACATTGGCGATAGCGGTCAGACGTTGATGCCAGAAATGCTCGGTGCCTTCCTTTGCAGAACCCAGACCTTCAACGCGCTTGAATGGTGTTTTGATGGACATGGTGTCGTTCCCCTCGCTCAGCGCACAATCGCGGCCAGAAGCCAGATCAAAAGCGTCAAACACGCGCCCCCCACAAATGTGGCGTATGCCAGTGTCGTCGCGGTTTGCTTGTCCATGAGCATGGTCGCATCCCAAAGGAAGTGGCGGATGCCACCCAACATGTGCTGCATCAGCGCCCAAGTGTATCCAAACAGGATCAAAAGTCCGAGCCATGAAGAGAAGATACCGTCAACCGCGTTGAATGCGCCCGGCCCCGTCGCCGCGGCCACCAGCCAAATGGCGACCAGGAGCGTGCCCGAGTAAAGCGCGACACCTGTGATCCGATGCATGATCGAGGCGACCATGGTCGGGATCGGTTTATAGATGGACAGATGTGGCGAAAGCGGTCGGTTGGCGTTGCGCGATGTGGTCGAAGACACTGGAATTGGCCTCACATGGTCAGTCGGTTGGTGACGCTTTACCGTCTGCGCAGTGCAGCCGTCAAAGCATGCGACCGTGCAAACGCCTCGCCAATTAGTCCGACACGTCGAAGACACAAGCCATTTCAGGGGATTAAACCGTTTCGCAGAGCGCGATGGCAGGGCGTAAGCGAACCGCCATTGTTTCCGGCGTGGCCATTGGCCGCGACTTCCTCTAGCGGCGACAATCGACGGGACGCCGCCCCGATGCAAACCAACTGGCTGTGCGACCGTCGAAGACCAGGGCAAAGCCTGTCTTTCCGTATCGCTCGCGTTGACCCGGCGGGTCAGGTGGCAGGTCGGTTTCAACGCCCCGGCTGTCGGTGACCAAAAGTACCCCGGCGCCCGGATTGCGCACCATCAGCCGCACCCCGGCTGTGCACGACCACGACGCCACGCGCGGCTGCGCCGAACTACGAAATGTCACATCGGATGACCCGACACACGCACTCAGCGTGGTCAGCAACATGGCTGCAAGAAGGAGGGCAAATCCATGGCGAATCGAAACCATGTCCATCGGGATAGCCTCAGGCGGCCGTTCCGGCAACACCGACCCGATCGTCCGCATCTTCAGGCGCGTTGAGCGCCGTTGCGGTTTCAACCCGGTTTCGGCCCGTATCCTTGGCGCGATAAAGCGCCATATCAGCGCGATGCATGATGGCTTCTATTGGTTCATCAGCGACACCAATGGCGAGGCCAAAACTGGCCGTGACGGACACGCCATGCCCATCATCGCCTGCTGAAATGCTCTGGCCCACATGCCGACACATCGTCTCGGCCATCATCCGCGCGGCAGGCACGGGCAAATTGTCGGCAACGACCATGAACTCTTCACCGCCCATACGGGCCACGATGTGCGCCTCACCCGCCACCTCCTCCAGGCAACGGGCAAACGCGACCAGAACCTCGTCGCCAACCGCATGACCATATCGGTCATTGATGGACTTGAAGCGATCAATGTCGGCCATGATCACGGCGCGTTCAGCCGGCTTGCCACGCGACGATAGCTTTTCTTCCAGACCACGCCGATTGGCGACCCCCGTCAGCGGGTCTGAAACGACCGATGCGCGCAGCTCAACCATCATATCGCCAACGATCGCCGCAAAAAGGCTCAACGCAAACAGCACGGAGAAGAGCGCAACGGAAACGCTCAACAGCGCCCAAAACGTCGTCTCAAACATCGGCGCGTCAGCGGGTGCGATATAGGTGTGCAACGACAAGTAAATACGCGGCGGGAAATGAAGCGCCGCCAGCAAAACGGAAAACGCCACGAGGCGGTCCCACCAATAAAGGCGGTTCCAGCGGCACACCAACATAACGCCGAGCACTCCAAGCATGACACCGCATGCGAGGTTCAAGATCATTGCCCGCACGATGCTCAGTTCAGGCCAGATCGCGCCAAGCGCGATGGCCAACACGCAAACAACGCCAATGCCAACAAAGACGGCATGCGGCATTGCAAGACGGTAACGCGCAGCAATTGCGTAGCAAACCACCGCCATGCCGCTGGTGAAGAGGACATTCGATACAAATGTGCCGAATTCGGCTGCTGAACCGTTGAACCAGTATCGCGCAAGGAAAGCTGCAGCGCACATGGCGTAGCTGAACGATAGCACCAAAACGTAGCGATCACGGCGGCGCAAAAACCACATGATAAGGAATGCCGCTGAAAGGATGAGCGCCATCAACGGATTGATCAGCGCTAAATACGTGTTTGCGTTCATCCTGCCAGAGCCCCGAGTCTCTTCGCCATACCCGAAGTGTTCGAAAAAACTGTAAACGACGCGCAAGCCATTTGCGTCAGTGTGCGGCAAGACTGGCGTGGGCCGATGTTCCACGATAGTGCGCACCCATGTTCGCCATCTTCCTGACCATCGCGCCGGTTTTTATCCTTATCGCCGCGGGCTATGGCGCTGTGCGTTCGGGCTATGTGGCAGCATCGATGGGTACCGCGCTCAACACCTACGCGGTGAAGATCGCCGTACCGGTCCTGCTGTTCAGGGCGATGGCCAATCTGGACTTTGCGCAAGCCTTTTCGCTGCCATTGCTCGTCTCGTTTTATACCGGCGCGCTTGCCTGTTTCGTGCTCGGCATCATCGGCGCACGCATCGTGTTCAAACGGCGCCCCGGAGAAAGCGTTGCGATTGGCTTTGGCGCGACGTTTTCAAATTCCGTCCTGCTTGGCATAGCCATCGTGGAGCGCTCATTCGGGCAACAAGCCCTTGTTCCCGCATTTGGCATCATCGCCTTCCACGCCTCACTCTTGTACATCGTCGGCATGGTGACGATGGAGCTCATGCGCCGTGATGGCCGCCCGATGGCGGAGACGTTAAAACGAGCTGGCAAGTCCATCATCGCCAATCCGCTGATGATCGGCATCTTGGCAGGCGTTTCACTGAACTTTTCGGGCCTGCCGCTCGCTGACCCTTTTGACACGGCAACGGCCATGCTCGCCGCATCGGCCATCCCGGCAGCGCTCGTCGGCATTGGTGCGTCCATGACCCAATATCAGATGACAAGCGGCCTGCGCGAAAGTGCCATGATCGCGTTCCTGTCGCTGATCATTCATCCGGCAATCGTGCTCGGTTTGGCGCACTATGTGTTCGCGCTGGAACCCATGATGGTGATGGTTGCCGTCACCATCGCTGCCATGCCGCCCGGCGTGAACATCTACATCTTTGCGTCGATGTATGATCGAGCGGTTGATGTGGCAGCGTCCGCGTTTCTTTTGTCGACGGTGCTTGCTGTCGTGACGGTGACCGTCTGGCTCTATGCGCTCAATGCCATCTTCGCTTGAGCAATTGCCTTTCCACTGTCGGCAGCCACGATGACCCGGTCGCGCCCGCCGCGTTTGGCCTCATAGAGCGCTTTGTCGGCTGCCTTGATCACATCGCCGAGGAAATCCTCACGCTCCCACACCGCTACTCCATAACTTGCGGTCACGGGCGATCCGTCGAGCGCATCGAAGCGAAGTTCCGTCATGCCGGTGCGTATGGTCTCGGCGAGGAGCCGCCCGGCGCTTGCGTCCGCGTTTCGAACAAGGATTGCAAATTCTTCGCCGCCAAGGCGGACGGCATGACCGAGATCGCCTGAAAGGCCGTCGACCAATTTTGCCAGTTTTCGCAAAACCTCATCGCCCACGTCATGGCCATGCGTGTCATTGATCAATTTGAAGTGATCAATGTCGATTGCAATCACGGCGTGGGACGAAACACCTGCCTCAAGTGCCGCTTCATAGCCGGATTTGATGCTTTCCAGCCCGCGCCGGTTGGCAAGGCCGGTTAGCGCGTCCATCCCGGCTTCCTTTTCCAATCGGCTGACAATCGACATACCAAAAATGATGAACAGCGACCCGGCAATACACAAGCCGGCCACGGACACAACGAACTGGAATGTCGTCGCAATGGCGGACCCGAGGTAATTGTCAGCGGTCAGCACACCATCCATGCTCGCAACCCAGAATGACCGCGCCACAAACTGGGCAGCCATAACGAGCAGAACACCAAGCAACACGCGATCCACAACACGCGTGGCGCAGCGCCAAAGCATGATCGGCGCACCGCCAAATAGCAACGCCGCCATGCTGTTCATGGCGATTGTGCGCCAGATGATGCTTTCATCCACATGGCGGAACCAGGCCAGCGCAGCGAGCGACATCACGCCGACGCCAACGATGAAAAGCTTCGGCGCGGGCCGTCCGTAGAGTTGAAACAGACCGAGCGCCATCAAACTGGCAGACAACACATATGGAATGTTGGTGATGTAGGTCGCTGCCACCTCCGGCAGGCTCAACCGCGTGAAATCAAACAGAAAAGCAAGGCAACCAAAGGCATATGACAGGCTGAACGACAGAGCTGGCTTTTGGTCGCGCTGGTGCATCCAGATCGCCAAAAACCCGATTGAAAAGGTCAAGAAGATCAGTGGACTGATCAACTGAAAGATAGATTGGTCGCTGTTCAATGCGTCGGCCCGCTTTTCCCCACGGGCGCAGCTTCACAGCTTTGGTTTCAGATTCCGTTAAAGCGCCTCAGAGCTTTCGAATGTCCACAAAATGCCCGGCAATCGCCGCCGCTGCCGCCATGGCCGGTGACACAAGATGTGTGCGGCCCTTGAAACCCTGACGGCCCTCAAAATTGCGGTTTGAGGTCGAGGCACAGCGCTCTTCCGGCTTCAACCGATCGTCATTCATCGCCAGACACATGGAACAACCCGGCTCGCGCCAATCGAACCCGGCCGCGATGAATATCTTGTCGAGCCCTTCGGCTTCCGCCTGCGCTTTGACGAGACCTGAGCCCGGCACAATCATCGCATCGACGCGATCCGCAACTGTCTTGCCCTCAACCACTTTGGCGACGGCGCGCAGGTCTTCAATGCGGCCATTGGTACACGATCCGATGAACACGCGATCCAGTTCGATGTCCGTCATCTTCGTGCCCGGTGTCAGGCCCATGTAATCGATTGCGCGCTGCTTGGACCCACGTTTGGTCGGGTCGTCTATGTCAGCCGGATCGGGCACCGCGCCCTCAATGGAGACGACGTCTTCGGGCGACGATCCCCATGACACGATTGGCGGCAAATTGGCGGCGTCCAAGGTCACCACCTTGTCGAAATGCGCGCCCTCATCGGTGACAAGCGATTTCCAATAGTCCATCGCCATATCCCATGCCGCACCGGTGGGCGCGCGGGGCTTATCCTTGATGTAGGCAAACGTCTTTTCGTCCGGCGCAACGAGGCCCGCGCGTGCACCGCCTTCGATGGTCATGTTGCAAACCGTCATGCGACCTTCCATGGAAAGCGCTTCAATCGCCTCCCCGGCAAATTCGATCACATGGCCGGTGCCACCCGCCGTGCCGATCTCGCCGATGATGGCGAGAATGATGTCCTTGGCCGTCACACCTTCCGGCGCAACGCCATCGACGCGTACCAGCATGTTCTTTGCTTTCTTCTGCCGCAACGTCTGTGTTGCGAGCACATGCTCTACTTCAGAGGTGCCGATGCCATGGGCCAGCGCACCAAAGGCGCCATGCGTGGATGTATGGCTGTCGCCGCAGACAATCGTCATGCCTGGCAGTGTGAAACCTTGCTCGGGGCCAACAATATGCACAATGCCCTGCCGCTTGTCGGTTTCTGAATAGTACTCAATGCCGAAATCAGCCGCGTTTTGGGCAAGCGCTTCCACCTGAATGCGGCTTTCCTCATTCTTGATGCCAAGGTGACGGTCTGGCGATGTCGGCACGTTGTGATCAACAACGGCCAGCGTTTTTTGCGGTGCGCGCACGGGCCGGTTTGCCAAGCGCAGACCTTCAAAAGCCTGCGGCGAGGTCACCTCATGGACCAGATGGCGGTCGATATAGAGGAGCGAAGTCCCGTCATCGTCCGTGTGAACAACATGGTCGTCCCAGATCTTGTCATAGAGCGTGCGTGGCGTGCCGTTTGCCATGGCGAAACCTTCATTCAGTCGGGTAAAAGTCGTTTGCGGGATATGCAATGACTGGCCAGCGTGGGTCAAGCGCAACACTGGCCGTCATTCTCGCCAATACAACCATGGCGGCGCTTGCCAATTCACGAAAATTTTAAGACCTGATTTACCATGAATTCGATATGCCTCAGCGTCACAACGGGACTTGAACTGACATGACCGACGACACGATTTCACGCCGCCGCCTTCTGGAGATGTCCGCGCTCGGACTGGCAGGCATGTCCCTTGCCGGTTGCGTCACCGCCGAACAGGCCCAAGATGACGGTGGCTCCGCCCCATCCAGCAGTGCTGCTTCAAACCCATCTTCAGGCACCGGCTTTAATTATGCGCTCGCCTACGCGTCTGTCAGCGATGGCGGCTTCAAAGTGCCCGCCGTGCCATGGGAGAAGATCGACAAGCGCCTGCTGCGCCAGCGGGTTGCAAACACGACCGGGGTCGGCCCGGGCAAGATTGTCGTCGAGACACGCCGTCACTACCTCTACGTGACAGAATCACGTGGGCGCGCGGTACGCTATGGAGTTGGCCTCGGCAGACAGGGCTTTGAATGGTCCGGCCAAGGCTACATCAAGCGAAAGGCGAAATGGCCAAAATGGCATCCGCCAGCGGAAATGATTGACCGCGAACCCAAACTTGAGAAATTCCGCACCACCTTCAACCGCGCCACTGGCGAATGGGAAGGCGGCATGGAACCCGGCCTGCTGAACCCACTTGGCGCGCGCGCGCACTATATATTCCAAGGCGAAGTCGACACGCTGTACCGGCTCCATGGTTCGCCAGAATGGTGGTCCATTGGCAAGTCGGTGTCGTCCGGCTGTGTGCGCCTGATCAACCAAGACGTCATCGACCTCTTCAAGCGCGTTTCACCAGGCACAGAAATCATCGTGCGCTAAGTGCCGCAAACTTCGGCCACATTTTATGCCGCATCTTCTCTCGCTTGCGTGAGGGATGCACATGAAACGTCGCGGTTTTTTCGTTCTGATTGGCGGAGCAAGCGTCGGCATGATGCTGACATCCGCGCCGCGACTGACAGCGGAAACAGCAAACACACCGCTATCGCAAGCCACGCCTTGGGCACGCGCTCTGATCGACGCCGCGGTGGCGCAAATCGGGATTACCACGGGCTATGATCCATCCTATCGCGGCCTCGACTTTCCGATGGGCGATGTCCCGCGCCAAGTTGGCGTGTGCACAGATGTCGTTGTCAGGGCCTATCGCGATGCGTTCAACATCGACCTGCAAGCGCTGATACATGCCGATATGAAACGCGCTTTTGACCAATATCCAACGATTTGGGGTTTGCGCCGCACCGATGCCAACATCGACCACCGGCGAGTGCCCAATATCGAGCGGTTTTTGCAGCGGGCCGGAGCCGACATGCCACCGTCCACCGATCCTCAAGACTATCGTGCGGGCGATCTCGTTACGCAACGATTGCCCGGGAATTTACCGCACATCGGCATTGTCACAGATCAGGCAAGCGCCGACGGCAAGCGGCCCATGATGGTGCACAATATCGGTCGCGGCACGCATCATGAGGACCGTGTTTTCGAATTTCAGATTGTCGGGCACTTCCGCGCGGCCCCAGAGATACTCAACGCCTTCGTCTAAGAAAAACTGATCTCGAACCGGCAGAATGTATCGCCGCGGCCGATGCAATGCGTCTCGCGAACGTATGCCCGCTCGCCAATGATCGACGCAAAGAGCGTTTCGAACACCGCCTCATGCCATAGACAACCGCGATAGCCGGAGCGCCCCAGACACACGGGGTTGTTGTGGATCGCGATCCAGTCCGCGCCGACCTCGACCTTTGCAAGTCCGGCAAATGTCCAGGCATTTTTCGCAATCGCCGTCAGCAAAAGACGAACGGCGACGCGGCGCGGCATCAGATGCAGCGCAAACTGCGCCAGCTTCGGAATACGATTTTCAAGGATGTAGCGCCCCGTGCGCCGTCCAGCGTCACGCATGATGGCCGCTGCTTCCGCGTCGCCGAACTGTTTCAGGACGGCGCGGTTTAAGGCGTTGACATTGCCAACGGGCACCATGTCCCGCCAACCATCGTCGGGTGTCACCAGATGCGCGGCGCGCATGATCTCACCGACACCACCGTCCATCACCCGCTCACCGGCCGCGGCAAGCGTTTGGATGATGGCGTTTGGCCCGACCAGATGCGCAACGCCAGCCATCACTCACTCAGCCGCATCGGTAAATTGATCGGTCGGCAAATGAACACGCGGTTTGGATTTCGCTTTGGCAGGCCGACGCGTTGAGGTTGGCAGCCCGGCATAATCTTCCATCTGCTCATCGCCGCCGCCGCAGGCCAGCGGAACACCGGCCTCATTGGCCTCAATCTTCTTGCGCGCTTCTTGCAGGGCGACTTTCTTATCGTGGATCGCCGACCAGTCATCGAGCTGCGCCTTGGCGATCTTCTTCGTTTCATCGAAATGGAAGTCGAGCTTGCCCTTCGACTGTGGGCCCCAGTAACCGGCTTTTCCAAGGTCGTAGAATTTGCGCTGGAAGCCAGCCTTCAAGAACGCTTTGAGGCATCCAAGCAGGTATCGGCGGCGGTAGCCTGTGCCGCGCCACGGATAATGAAACAGCGCCTTCTTCATGTAGAAGCGCCTGTAATTGTTCATGACCCGATCCAGCAATTCGTCGCGATCCATCGCCTTGGGCTTCATGATCGGCGTCACGAAATTGTACTTTGAGAAGTCGAACACCTCGACCTTGTCACCCAACTCTTGGAACAGCGGCGTGAACGGCCATGGCGTATACATCGCCCAGTTGGCCAGATCCGGCTGCCAGTCCCACGCCATCTGATAGGTCTCTTCAAGCGTTTCGGCGGTTTCACTATCGAGCCCGACGATGAATTGGGCTTCGGTGAAAATATCGGCTTCGCGCAACAACCGGATCGCCCGCTTGTTGTCTTCGACCTTGGTTTCCTTGTTGAATTGGTCGAGCTTCATCTGCGCGGCCGCTTCCGTGCCGAGCGAAACGTGAACCAATCCAGCCTTGCGGTAGAGCGGCAGCAATTCCTCATCACGCAGCACATCGGTCACGCGCGTGTTGATGCCCCACTGGATTTTGTCCGGCAGGCCACGCTCGATCAAAAGTTTGCAAAACTCGATGAATTTCTTGCGGTTAATGGTCGGCTCTTCGTCGGCGAGGATGAAGAAGCCGACACCGTGGTCGTTGACGAGCTTTTCGATCTCATCGACCACTTTGACCGGTTCGCGGACACGGTAGTCACGCCAGAATTTCCATTGCGAGCAGAATGAACACGTAAACGGGCAGCCGCGCGCCATGTTCGGGATCGCCACTTTGCGGTTGAGCGGCACATAGATGTATTTGTCCCACTCCAGCAGCGACCAATCTGGATCGATGGCGTCGAGATCCTTGACCGTTGGTGCCGCGGGTGTGGCGATGATTTCATCACCATCGCGATAGGCGAGGCCCATGATGCGTCCGCGATCAGCGGGCCAGCGCCCTTCGTGCACGCAGGAAACAAGATTGGAAAAAATCTCCTCCCCTTCACCGCGCACGATGACATCGATCCATGGCGCTTCGGAGAGCACCTGCTTGTACATGAAGGTGGCATGCACGCCGCCGAGCACCCGCAGCGCATTGGGGCAAACCTGTTGGGCAATCTGCAGCACCTCTTCGGCCACATAGATCGACGGCGTGATGGCCGTGACGCCGATGATGTCCGGCTGCAAATCGGCAAGGCGCTTGCCAAGATCGACATTGTCGATCTCATTGGTCATCGCATCGACAAATGTGACCTTGTCGAACCCGGCCTTCTTCAGGGAACCAGCGAGATAGGCGACCCAGGCCGGTGGCCAATTGCCTGCAATCTCAGCACCGCCCGAATGGTAATTAGGGTGAACAAGGACAACATGCATGGCGGGCTCCCGAATTATGTCAATCTAGATTGACAGTCGGAACGTCCAAATAAATTGACATATGTCAAGAAACGCCAAAAGCCGCCAGCTCGGAGGAACTGGCGGCTTTCGTCGACGACACGGACCGCCGGGCACTTTCGTGCGAGGGACGGGGACGGGAAAGGGGGCCCGGCAGTCCATGTAAGGGCGTCATCGACCGCATGTGTCACCTTGCGGGGTGAGGGAGCATCGGGAGGGTGGTGTCACGATGCGACGATGACGAAACTGTTTGCGGATTGATCAGCGCGAGCCGATCAGTCCAGTGAAACTTGCAGGTCGGCGATTTTCGTCGACGCGCTCAGGGCGACGCCATGTTCAGCAGCTGAGCAAAAGTGCCCGTTCTCACCCGCGGTGGCCGGGGTGGCTGCCATCATCATGGCGGTGACTGTCAACAACGCGCCCAAAAACAAGGCGGCAGCTGCAGACATGGTTGCGACTGTCTTGGCGATCATCATGATCGTCTCCTTTCGTGTGCGTGTGTGTTGCATCGGATCTCTTCTTTGGCTGACGGGGCCGGGCTGATTTGGGAGGTCATTTGGATCAGGCCCGACCCGTCAGTTTGGTCATGTGTCAGTCGCAAAAATTAGCGGCTGTCAGCGGTGCGGGATGAGTTGAAGTCAACCAGCTGTGTCTTGTCGTGGATCGAAACCGGGTTTGCGAAAGCAGAGACGGCGATGAGGGAAGCCATTGCGGCCAGTACGATGGTTTTCATGATGTTGGTCCTTTCGGGATGTGTTTTTTGATTTGTGTGAATGTCAGTCGCAAAAATTAGC
>JBCBHR010000025.1:0-11486 GCA_038525365.1 Pseudomonadota bacterium
ACGAACCCACCTTCCGAGACATCAGTAGCGGCAAGCAATTTCACAACGTGAAAATGCTGAGAGCGGCACCCGCCGTCCCCTTGAACCTCTCGGCATTTGCTCCGCAATTGCCTGCCGGTTTACGCGTTTGCGGTCGCAAACGCTTAGCTCCACCAACAACCCCAATTCCGCAAAGCGGAAATGGGTCGAACCCACCCTCCAAAATCGCAGTCGCGGCAAGCAACTCCACAGCGTGAAAATGCTGAGAGCGGATCGCGCAGCGATCCACCCACCGTCACCTTGACCGCCACCCAAACGGCGGGAATAGTCCATACAGCTCTGGCTCAATGTCACGTCTTGGGAGGGACAGGCATGGATGATGTCATCAAGGATTATACCCGCAAAACCAAACAGCGGCTTCGCAGCCTTCAGGATGTGAAGGGCGCATTTTCGGATGTGCGCGATCATATGCGCCGCGAGGTTGACCACATCCGTGATCGCAACGCCATGGGCCAACCCACAATCCCGGAACTTGATTATCGCGCAATTGCCGATGACGGCGTCACCAACGCGGACAGGGAAGCGATCCGTGGAGCGGGCGCAGTTGTGATCCGCGGCGTGTTTCCCCGCGCGCAGGCGGAGGCATGGAATGCGGAGCTTGGTGAGTACATCGAGGACAACGACTATTTCGCCAAAGCCCGCGAGAAGGCCGGCATAGACAAATATTTCAGCGATCTGGATGCGGGCAAGCCGCAGATTTTCGGGCTTTACTGGTCAAAGCCGCAGGTCATGGCACGTCAGGCGGAAAGCATGGCCGTCACCAAGCGTTTTCTCAACCGGTTATGGACGGTGACGGGGCCGATGGGCGATGAGTTCGATCCCGACCTTGACTATACCTATGCCGACAGGACGCGGCGGCGCGAACCGGGTGACACGTCGCTTGGACTGTCACCGCATATGGATTCCGGTTCCTACGAACGCTGGCTCGACCCGGCCTATCAGCGCATCTATGGCGCGATCTTTGAGGGGGACTGGAAGCGGTATGATCCATGGAATGCTGCCTTTCGAACGCAAACGCGCGAATTTGCTTCGCCTGCCGTATGCTCCATGTTCCGCTCGTTTCAGGGGTGGACGGGTTTGACCGAACAGGGCCCAGAGGACGGCACGTTGCGGCTGATACCAAGCGCGAGTGGCATCGCCTATATTCTCTTGCGCGCATTGCAGGATGATGTTCCGGACGATGATCTGTGCGGCGCTGAGCCCGGGCGCGCGTTGTCGGTGACGCCGCAATGGCATCAGGAATTGCTCGATGGCCTTGTATCGATCCCGCTGGTCGGCCCCGGCGACACGGTTTGGTGGCATACGGATGTGGTGCATGCCGTCGGCGATGAACATCACGGCAAAGACTACGCCAATGTCATCTATGTCGGCGCGTCGCCAAAGTGCGCCAAGAACGAAGCCTATGTCCGCAAGCAGGCTGAGAAATTCCTGCACGGCGCCAGCGCACCGGACTTTGCAGCGGAAGACTATGAGGTTGAATTCACGGGGCGCGCGACAATCGATGACCTGACCGAATTGGGTAAACGCCAGATGGGTCTCGCCTGAGGTCGTTGGTCAAGCCCGTTGCGCTGCGAGCCAATCCATGCGCGCGGCGAGATCATCGGCGCCAAATGCAAGTGATCCCAAAACGACCGACTGTGCGCCTGCGGCAATCAACTTAGGCACGGTGTGGTCTCGGATTGCGCCATCGGCAGCGAGCACGCGGCGCTTGCCGTCGTTGAGACCCGCGAGCAGCTCTGTTGCTTGGGCGAGCCGACCGGTTGCGCTTGGATCAAGGTCTTGGCCTTTCACGCCGATGGCTGTGCCAAGCAGGGTGATGAAATCCAGACTCGGCAGGAAAGGCTTGAGTTCGGCCACCGGTGTTTCCACGCGCACGACCATGCCGCACGCAACGCCAGCATTCTCCAGCACATCAAAAGCCGCTCCGGCGACAGCGGCGTTTTCAACGTGAATGCTGATCAAATCAGCGCCCGCTTCGGCAAATTGTTCTGCCTGATCCACCAGATCATCGTCCTCAACCATCAAATGCACATGGATCGGCACAGACGTCTCTTTGCAAATCTGGGCGACCAAGTCCGGGAAGAACAAATAGGTCGGCGCGAACCGGCCATCGGCGACGTCGAGATGAAGGACATCGGCGTGGGGATCGATGCGCGCCAAGTCTTCGCAAAGCCGCGTCAGACGTGCCGACCACAACGAAAATTCGGCGATGCAGCGGTCGCGTGGCAGACGGTCAATCCAGTCTTTCCAGTCTTTGGCGGGGGTCGGCATCAATCAATCTCCTTGAGGAATGTTGAAAGCGCGGCACGAAACGCCCGTTTGTGCGTATCATAGCCTGCGGCCTTTGGCGGGATCACACGCAATTGGGCGTGCGGTATCGCGGCCGCGAGAGCTTCGGCATGCGCTATCGGATGAACGATGTCCGCGTCCGTTGCGATCACTAATGTCGGAAACGAGAGCGCCGCAAGCTCCCCGTCACCCACGCCCGGACCGTCCGACGAAATGCGCGACAACAACTCTGCCGTAACGTCAAACGGCTTGCGCTGCATGATTGCACTGATCGACGCCAAATTGCCCGGTGCCTCGCGTGCCAATCGCTGGCCAATGGCCGATTCTTGAAACGCAGCGAACGCGCTTTCGCTGTTGTCCTGTTTCGCCATCAATTCGCCAGCCAATGCGTTCGCCTTCATGTTGTCGGGGCTCGCCGCTAAGAACCATGCAGGACGAGCGAGCACCAGCGCGCGCACAAGATGGCGATGTTTGACCGCAAGGCGTTGGGCAATCGCTGCGCCCATGGATATGCCACCGACGACGACGGGCGCGTCGAAGGTGGCTTCAAGATACGCCGCGATATCGTCGGTGAACTTGGCAATTGAGAAAGCTGATCCAGCGCCAGCTTCCGAGTCCCCGTGGCCGCGGCACTCCACGACATGGTGGCAGTGCCCCGCTTGCGCACAGGCCATGTCCGCGGTCCGCACAGCGTCGCCACACAGACCATGCTGGAACAGCATGGGCGTCGCAGTATCGTGGGTCTCTCGCCAAACCGCGAGGCTTGCGCCATTCACCGCAAAGCGGCCCTGAACGTAGCCGTCCATCAATCCGCGTCCTCAAGGGCTCGCTGAAGAAACCTTCGCACGTTGCCAGCATCTTCGGCAGCCAAGCCGTGCGTCACAAGCGGCCCGTCAAAGCCAATCGCCGAGAGGCCTCTGATGAAATGGCGATAATCGAGCACGCCGTTGCCAGCGGTGGTGAAGCTGCCGTCCGCCTGACGGTCTTTTGCGTGCGCGATAACGATGTCATCGCCGAGAAGGTCAAAGCCATGCGACATGATCGTGCGCTGGTCGTCGATAGTCTCGACTTCGAAAAGATTGGCCGGATCAAACACGATGCGAAGGCGCGGGCTTCCCGTCTCATCGAGCAACCGGCGCGCGGCCTTTGCCGAATTAACGACATTGGCGAGTTCCGGCTCAATGCCCAAATGCAGATCGAACTCGTGGGCGATTGGCAAAATGACATCGAGGCTTTCGCGAAGGTCGCGCCATGCCGTCGGGGTCGCGTTGTCGGCGTGCCATGCCCATTGGTCATCTGGATGTCGGGTACCTGTACACAAGGTTAGCAAATCGGTGCCCATGTCCCGCGCTTGCGCCGCCAAGACCCGGAAACTCGCGTGGCCCGCTTCCCGAACTGCGCGATCCGGGTGGATCATGTTGTAGGTGGCCGACAAGCCGCAGAGCGTGACGCCGGTTTCGCGCGATGCCTGCCGTACTTCCTCAGCCACATTCGAGGGGATTTCCAGCGGCATGGAGGCAAGGCCGGAGCAGGCCATGTTATATTGTACGGTCGCGTAACCATCGGCGGCCGCAGCAGCCAACGAACCGTGCGGTTGCTTGCCGGGATATGTTTTTGCAAATACCCCGAATTGCATCACAATGCGCCCGAGACATCGCCAAGATGCACCGTTGCGCCACCCGCTTGCGCCGATCGTGCAATCGCGATCATAGCGCGCATGCTGGCCACACCGTCTTCGATATCCGCGCCCACAACAGGGCTGCCGCTTAGAACGGCATCGGCAAAGGCCTCCAGTTGACGACGATAAAAATGGCCATCTGCGCCCAAAACGCGATGGGTGGTGCCATCGGCTTCGCGGAAAATGTCCACGTCCGATGTCTTGTAGAACCACGGATTGTAAGTGCGGCCGACGACGGAGCCGTTCTCGCCATAAATCTGGAAGCCCTCGTGCCAGTCCATACGCACGGCAACCGTCAGGTCGAGATGACCGAGCACGCCGTTTTCGAAGTCCGTCTCCACAAACCAGCAATGCATGCCGCGATCCTTGGAGAGACGCGCACGCACGGACTTTATGGCGCCTGCGAAATACCGCGCAGTATCGACCAGATGGCTGCCATGGGCGAGCATGTAATATCGCGTCAGATCGGCCTTCGGGTTGCCGTCCGGCTTTCGCGCATTCTTCGATTTCACCATACTCGGCTGGACCGCATCGGTCATGGCGTAGCGGTGTGTGCTGTCGCAATACCACGCCTTCAGCGCCACCATCGCGCCCATCTCTGTCGTGATAAAACCGTGCGCTGCCTGCAGGCCCGCATCAAAGCGCTTCATGTGGCCGAGTTGAAACAGCTTGCCCGACGCGGTGACGGCGTCTTGCAACGCAAAAGCGTCCGCCAAGTCGGTGGCCACCGGCTTCTCGCACAGGACATGTTTGCCAGCGTCCAATGCCCGCACGGATGCGGCGACATGGAACGCATCGGCGGTTGCGATGATCACGGCATCAACATTGGGATCAGCAAGCATGGCTTCGTAGTCGGCATAGGCCACGTCCGGGGCATGGGTTGCGGCCATACGGTCGCGCAGGTCATCAGCCACATCACAGATCGCGTAGAGCCGTGCGTTCTTGGCCTTCACGCAGCTTTCAAAATGGGCGGCTTGCGCGATGGGACCGCAACCGAGCACCCCGACATTGATCTCGCTTGCGCCCATGGCTGACTACATCACCGCACCGATTTGCCAAGGCACGAACTCCGCCCCGCCAAAGCCGAGCGCCTCGCTACGCGTCTGTTCGCCAGACGCAACGCGGATCAGCATCTCGAAAATTTCTTCGCCCTTGGCTTCAATGGAAACCCCGTCGGCGATGACGTCTCCGCAGTTGATGTCCATATCATCGGCCATGCGGGCATACATCTCCGAATTGGTCGCCAGCTTCACGCAGGGCGTGGGCATGTAGCCGGAGACCGAACCGCGCCCGGTGGTGAACACAACAAGGTTGGACCCGGCTGCGATCTGACCCGTGACCGAGCATGGATCATAGCCGGGACTGTCCATGAAGACGAAGCCTCGGGTTTTGACCTGCTCGCCAAACAGATAGACGTCGGCCATCGGCGCGGAGCCGCCCTTTGCCACAGCGCCCAGTGACTTTTCGAGGATTGTTGTCAGCCCACCGCGCTTGTTGCCGGGTGATGGATTGTTGTTCATCTCTCCGCCATTGCGTGCGGTGTAGTCTTCCCACCACGATATCCGGTCAAGCAGTTTGCGGCCCACTTCCTCGCTGACGGCGCGGCTTGTAAGCAGGTGCTCTGCGCCATAAACCTCCGATGTTTCAGACAGGATGGTCGTGCCACCTTGGCGCACAAGAAGATCGGAGGCATGGCCCAGCGCTGGGTTCGCCGTGATCCCGGAATAGCCGTCCGAACCGCCGCATTGCAGGCCGACCATCAGTTCGGAAACCGCGATCGGCTCGCGCAAAAGCAGCGCTGCATCCTTTGCCATGTCTTCAAGGATAGATAGGCCTGCATCTATTGTCTTGCGTGTGCCACCGGCCTGCTGGATCGTCATATAACGCAGATTGCCATCTGCGCGGATTTTGCGACCGCCAACGAGGTCGGCAAGCTGCATCATCTCGCAGCCGAGCCCGACCAGCAAAACGCCTGCAAAATTCGGATGACAGGCATAGCCGGACAGGGTCCGAAAAAGCGTCTGGTAGCCCTCGTCTTTTGTCGACATGCCGCATCCCGTGCCGTGCACAATTGGCACGACACCATCAATGCCCGCAAAGCGATCCGCGAAGCCTGACTTGTCGGCGGCTTCGGCGATAAAGCGTGCCACGGAACCTGAACAATTCACCGTGGTGACAATGCCCAGGTAGTTGCGTGTGCCCGCGCGCCCGTCTTCGCGCCGGTAGCCCATGAACGTGCGCACCTGATCGGCAGCGGGCAAAGGTGTGCTCGCCGTTGCAAACGTGTGGGCCTGCTTGTGATCGGCCATCGCCAGATTGTGGGTATGGATGTGATCACCTGGCTCAATGGGCTGTGTCGCTTGCCCGATGATTTGACCGTAGCGCATGACATTGTCGCCGACTGAGAGCGGCGCTGTCGCGATTTTGTGGCCGCGTTGAACGTTGTTGCGCAGCGGCGTTTTCAGACCGTCTACGATGTCGCCCGCCTCCATGTCGCGCAGCGCAATGATGACGCTGTCACTTGGATGCAGCCGAATGGTCGATGGCGATGTCTCAGCGGCGCGCGCGCTGGCTGCGCTCACACTCTTCATGATGGCTCCATGCGATAAAACTGTCGGGCGGTCTCGCCAAATATCTTGTTCTGTGCATCTTGCCCGAAATCGGCTGTCAGCGACTGCGCCGTTTCCATCCATCGGGCATAGGTGGACGCCAAAAGGCACACCGGCCAATCGCTTCCCCACATCAGGCGATCCGGTCCGAAAACGCTGATGATATGATCGGTAAAGGGCCTAAGGTCAGACGGCGTCCAGTCGGCATTGGCCTCGGTGACCAAGGCGGAAAACTTGCAGACCGCGTCGGTTTCATCGGCCAGCGCCGCCATGCCTTGTGCCCACTGCGACAAGGCGGATGGATCATGTGCATGGTCACGGATCTGCGGCTTCAGGCAGTGGTTGAGTACAATGCGCATGCCCTTGTGCCGGGCAAACAACGTTCGGAAGTTTGCAATGTGACGGGGGAAGCCAAGCGCCTCAAAGATGAGGTCGTGGGCGATGATTGCTTCGAACGCCCATTGGACGTCATCGCGCAGCATCCAGCTGTCGTCCTGGATGTTCTGGATCATGGGTCGCACACCAAGAAACTTCGGATGGTGCGCCAGGCGCGCCAGCACGTGACGGCTTTCCGGTGCCTCAAAATCGATCCAGCCGATCACGCCCGCTATGGTGTCGCTGCTGTCAGCAATTCCGAGAAGGTACTCTGTCTCCGAGACGGTAGGCGCGGCTTGGACAAGAATGGTTTTTTCCACACCATGCGCATCCCAGATTGGCTTCAGGTCATGCAGCGCATAGGGGCGCTCAAGCACCTCGCGGGCGGCGGGCGCAAGTCCAGCCATCCAGCCATAGTCGCCGCGCGCCGGGTTCCACAAATGGTGATGCGCGTCGACGATCATCAGGCAGCATTCGCCACGGGAACCGGGGCATCTTCGCGCATCAGGCCTTCGCGCATCAGTTCGTCCCAAAAAGCTTTGGGCAGATCAGCATCGAGAAACGCCTTGTTCTGGCGCGCGTGATCGGCCGTCTTTGCACCTGGAATAACCGTCAAAACCACCGGGTGATTGATCGGAAAGCGAAGCGCAGCCTCGATTAATTTCACGCCATGACGCTCGCAGACCGCCTGGATCGCGCCGACACGCTCAAGCACATGAGGCGGCGCGAGATCGTAATTGAAATGCGCGCCCTCGACCGGGCCGGTGGCGAGGATGCCGGAATTGTAGGGCCCGCCAAGAACCACGCCGACGCCGCGTTCCTCGCAGATCGGGAAAAAGGTTTCCAACGCCTGCTGCTCCAGAAGCGTGTAGCGGCCAGCAAGCAAGAAGATGTCGAAATCACCCCGCTCCAGCATCCATTGCGCGGGCTCATATTCGTTGATGCCAGCGCCAAAGGCCTTGATGACGCCCTGATCGCGCAGTTCGAGCAGTGCCTTGTAACCGCCGTCCATGAACTGGTCGAGCATGGGCTGTAGCGCGTCCCACGTGCCGTGGTTGAAGATGTCGAGGTCATGCGCAAACAAAAGATCGATGCGATCCACGCCGAGCCGTTCAAGCGAAAAGTCGATAGAACGCATCGTGCCATCATAGGTGAAGTCATAGACCTCGCGCCTGTTGGGCACGCCGAAAAATTTGCCAATGGCAGTCCGATCCTGCGGCGCGCAAACTTCCAACAATCGGCCGATTTTGGTGGACAGGACATAGCTGTCGCGGTCCTTTTCGCGCAGGAAACGGTTCATCCGCGTTTCCGCCAAACCGAGCCCGTAAAGCGGTGCGGTGTCAAAATACCGGACGCCGGTTTCCCATGCCGCATCCAGCGCACTTTGCGCCGTCTCGTCGCTGACATTTTCGTAGAGATTGCCGGTCATCGCCGTCCCGAAACCCAGTTCGGTAAACTCAAGGCGCTTGCCTGCGATGCGCTCAAACACACGCTTTTTCATATCGCTCCTCCCAGTGCGCAGCAACAACCGTGAGGCGAGTTGTCAGCGCGCGAACATCCGCATGCCTGTTCTTTTTGCTTGACGCGGAGTCACCCGTGTTCTTAGCTGGCATGCTAGCGTTCCACAACACAATAATGACTGGGATCGCTTGGGAGGAGCAATGCTGGAAGCGGACACGGTTCGCCTGTCAAAGGCGGATTTTGTGTATAATCGCTTGCGCGCGTCGATCATCAATGGAGATCGGCGTCCGGGCGACTTTCTCGACAAAACCGAGCTCGGTCGTGAGTTTGGTTCGTCGCGCCAGCCGCTTGCGAGTGCATTGGACCGCTTGGCTGGAGACGGTCTCGTCAAGGTCATCCCACAACATGGTTCTTTTGTTTCCAAACTCGATGCCGCGCAGATCCGTGGCCGCTTCTTTGTGCGCCGCGCGATTGAAGTGGAGTACGTGCTTGAACTTTCCGGCAAGGTCACCGACGCGCTGATCGAGCGCCTTGATCTCAACCTGCGGTATCAGCGCGTGGCGCTTGATGCGGGCGACTATGACGGGATGTACGATCTGGATCAGCGCTTCCATGAGATTATGCATGCCGAAGTTGCCATCGACGAAGCACGCCGCGTCTTGGAGCGTGCCAAGGCGTATCTGAGCCGCGTAAGGCGGATGATGCTGCCCGAAGAGCACCGTGCCAACCACACCTACAATGAACATGTGACCATCCGAGATGCGCTTGAAAGGCGCGATGTTCCAACCGCTGCTGCAGCAATGCGCGCGCATATGGACGCGGTTGAGTGTCACTTCAGCAAATTCGTAGTCAAGCGGCCTGAGCTGTTTGAAAACGATGATTTGGAGCCAGCAACAGGGAGGAAATGAATGTTACTGGACATCAAAAAGGCCTTGACGGTCAGCGCAGTTGCGCTGGGTGTCATCGCCGCACCACAGACCGCGTCGGCGGAAATGGTCCACGAGGGCGTAACGGTTAACATCCTGACCCGCCCGGGCCCGGTTATTGCCGGTCGGATTGTCGAACGTGCCGAAGAGTTCAAGGCCATGACGGGCGCGGAAATCCGCGTCTCGGAAGTCCCGTTTGCTGAACTGTTCCAGAAAATCCTGACGGACTGGGCAACCGGTACCAAGTCGATTGATGTTGGCGTCTTTGCATCCGGCTGGGGCGTTGAGATGGTCAGCGGCGACCTGGTGGAGAACCTTGATCCCTACCTTGCTGCCGACGACAAGATCGATCTGGACGACATCGCGCCATACTTCCGCGACTTCAACCAGAAGGTCTCTGGCTCCACTTACTTCATCACGCTCGATGGCGACTTCCAGATGCTCTACTACCGCACGGATGTGCTGGCAGACGCTGGTGTGGAGCCGCCCAAAACGTGGGAGGACTATCTTGAAGTGGCCGCCGCAATCCACGGCAAGGACATGAACGGTGACGGCGAAGCCGACTTTGGTTCGTGCATCTTCAAAAAGCGTAATGCGCAGTCCTACTTCGCTGTGCAATCGATGGCCGCAAGCCGTGTCCAATCCAAAGGCACGACGGAAGGGATCTATTTCGACCCGCAAAGCATGACCCCGAAGATCAACAATGCCGCATGGAAAAAGGCGTTTGAGATCTACAAGGCAACTGGTGAATTCGGTCCGCCCGATGAACTGAACCAAGACATCGGCGACACTCGGGCGCTGGTCACCTCCGGTCGTTGCGGCCTGATGATCGACTGGGGCGATATCGGCCCACTCTCCATCGAAGAAGGCAGCCAGATCCGCGACAAGGTCGGCGCGATTATCATGCCGGGCTCACCTGAAGTGCTCGACGTCGAAACCGGCGAACTTGTCGCCTGTGACGCAGACCGTTGCCCACATGCAGTGGACGGCATCAACTACGCACCGTTTGCGGCGTTTGGTGGTTGGACAGCTGCAATCAGCAAGTCATCTGACGACAACGTCAAGCAGGCTGCCTACGACTTCCTGAGCTACATGAATCAAGCGGCGCAATCCAATGTTGATGTGACTATGGGCTGGACGGGCTACAACCCGTATCGCAACTCGCAGCTCAATGACACGACACCTTGGATCGAAGCCGGTTTCAGCGCAGAAGCTGCCGAAAACTACCTCGGCGCGATCAAGGAAAGCCTGAACCATCCGAACATGGCGTCAGACTTCCGCATCCCGGGTGCTCAGCAGTACACCGGTGTTGTGCTTGACCGTGAACTGGCCCGCTATCTGGCCGGCGAAATCACCGTCGACCAAGCGCTTGAAAACATCGAAGCCGGTTGGGAGGAAATCACGGACGACTTCGGCCGTGACGAACAGGCGGCGATCTACCAGCTGTCGCTCGGCATCACCAACTGAGGCTAAAAGATGACACTCGCTGAAGATACGGCGGGCAAGGCCCACCCGAAGCCAATGGCTTCGGGTGGGCTCTATTCCCAACGCACCACATTTGACCGTTTCAATGAGTGGCTGGACCGCCATTCGCGACAATTGTTCATCACGCCGGCTGTCGTGATGATCCTCATTTTCTCCATTTTCCCGCTCGTCGCATCGCTCATCATTGCTTTCTCGCGCGTGCGGCTACGTGCCGGTGGCTATCAATCCCGGTTCGTTGGTTTTGACAATTTCACCAAGCAGATTTTCGGCAGCGAGCAGTTCCACTTTTTGGGAACATTCACCACGATCAGCACGCTCGGCTGGGTCTTCGGCCTTGGCATGACAGGACTGATCGGCTTTGCGCTTTTGCGCTATATCCGTTCGGGCTTCACGGTCGTCGGCTTCATTGGCCGCCTCTTTCCGACATTTCTCGCACTCGGGCTTGTCTGGCTGCTCTCGGCCACGCTTTTGAGCGGCAATCAGTTTGGCACGCTGGGCGTGACGTTGATGTATGTGTTCGTCGGCTGCGCTATTCAGTTTTTCATCGGTCTCGGGCTTGCATTCCTTTGCTCGCAGCCGATCCATGGGCGCAACTTTTTCCGCGTTGTCTTCTTCATCCCTCTG
>JBCBHR010000026.1:0-11337 GCA_038525365.1 Pseudomonadota bacterium
GCCAGTGCACCGTCATGTTCCCTCGCCGCTTCCATCGCCTACCCTCATTGTGTGTGAAAGACCGACATCGCGTATCAGCCGATTGTGGTATGTTGCAGTGCGCAATTAACATCAATATGCCAACAACCCCTTTCCACTTGCAGGGATTACCGCCTTGACGCCAACCCGGGCCAGACATAGACCATCGCACGCTGCCCAGGGCCCCTGTGGCGGAATTGGTAGACGCGACGGATTCAAAATCCGTTTTCTTCGGAAGTGCCCGTTCGAGTCGGGCCAGGGGCACCAACCACAATTTGCGAAGCAAAATGCGGGACCTCCCTGCTCCAAACTGCCACCGCGGCATGCAATTGCGCAGCAAATGCCGAGAGCGATTTGCCACTTTGCCTATGCGGAAAGCGAGGCGGCGAGATGACCCTCCATATCGGCACATCCGCGCTCGACGCTTCCCTCGATTTCGACACGCTCAGCCGTGGCTTTCGCTGGCAACTCCCCGCCAAGTTCAACATCGCTGAAGCGTGCCTGACCCGCCATGCGCGCGCCATGCCGGACGCGCCGGCGATCCTGCGTCATGACGTTACGGCAAAAGCAGTCGACGCGGTCTCGTGGCGACAACTGGCCGACATGACCGCGCGCATTGCAGCTGCATTGTCCGCGCTTGGCCTCGCCGAGGGTGACCGCATCGCCATCCAATTGCCGCAGGGCGTTGAAGCGGTCGCGATCCACATGGCGACTTACCAGCTCGGCGCAATTGCTGTGCCATTGGCAACGCAGTTTGGCCCCTCCGCCATCGCACACCGCATTGCCATCGCAACGCCAAGGGTCTTCGTCGGCACCGCCGCTGCCATAGAGCGCTTTCGCGCCGCAGACATCGGCGACCATATGGTCCCCAATTTGATCTGCGTTGGCGAAGACGCAGCACCAAGCGCCATCGCATTTGGCGAACTCCTCACAACTACGCCCATCGCAACCAACTTGCTTGCGCAGACAACACCCGACGCGCCTGCCATGATGCTCTTCACATCCGGCAGCACAGGCCAGCCAAAGGGCGTGGTGCATGGTCACCGCGTGTTGATCGGCCATCTGCCCGGCATCCAGATCGCGCAGGACTTCATGCCGCGAGACGGTGACGTGTTCTGGACGCCGTCGGATTGGGCCTGGGCCGGCGGCCTGCTCAATGCGCTCCTGCCCGCGCTCTACTACGGCGTGCCGGTGGTCGCAGCCAACGCGCCACGCTTTTCCGCCGCTTGGGCATTGCAGGTCCTGGAAGACTGCGCCGTCACCAATGTGTTCATGCCGCCAACCGCCATCCGCATTTTGGCAAGCGCCGATCTGGCGCCAAAAAAGCTCACATTGCGGGCGGTTGGCGTTGCGGGCGAGGCGCTTGGCGCAAAGACGCACGCTGCGGCCCGGCTCCTCTTTGATGCCCCTGTCAACGAGTTCTACGGCCAGACCGAGTGCAACGCCGTCATCGGATCTTCGGCCCGTTTTGGCATCGACGACCCCGCATTCACCGGCCGCGCCCTGCCCGGTCACATCGTGCGCATCCGCACATCAGACGGGCAAATCGTGGAACAGGGAACCGGTGAAATCGTTGTCGACATTCGCGACGATCCCGTTTGCATGCTCCGCTACCACGATGATCCGGATGCGACAGCGGCCAAAATCGAAGACGGTTGGCTGCGCACCGGCGATCTTGCGGAGTGTAATGCAGAGGGCCTTTTCCGCTTCATTTCCCGCGATGACGATATCATTACGTCAGCAGGCTACAGGATCGGCCCGGCTGAAATCGAGGATTGCCTCAACGCCCATCCCGCCGTTACACAATCCGGTGTCATCGGCTTGGCGGACGCCGAGCGCACCGAGACCATTGTTGCCTTCATCGCGCTTGCGCCCGGCCATGACAAAACAGACACGCTGGCCGGTGATCTCAAGGATTGGGTCAAGGCGCGGCTGTCCGCGCACCTTTATCCGCGCGTGGTCCGCGTCATCGACGCGATCCCCATGACGGAGAGCGGCAAGGTCAAACGCGGCGACTTACGCGCGCTTGCCTCAGCGCTTGCGGTTGAGGATTGAGCGAACCTTGTCGGCAAGGTTTTTCGCCGTCTCGCGCGTCGTTTGATAAAGATCGATCTGCTTTGCGACCTGGCGCACTTCGCGGTCGAGACCGCCATGCAGCCCAATGATCAATGTCGTCAGCGGTCGTGTTTGCGACCAGATGCGGCTCATCATCGGATGGCCCGGATCTGCGCAACTGTCGGCGGAGATGATGTTGGGGTCGTCGAGAAACGTTTCGGTGGCGCGGATCATCAATTGCATGCCAGGTGAGTGCTGCGACAGGGCCTCGTCGTGGGTGACCTTCCACGTCCACGCACGCCCCCCTTCCACAAACACAATCAGCGATGCGATCACGCGGCCATCAAGTTTGAGCGTGTAAACGCGGGCGCGGTCGCGGGCAGCGAGCAGATTGACGGCTTCGCGCGCAAAGGCCGCCCGATAGCGGTCAGCGGCAAGCGACGTCCGTTCGCGACCCTTCCAGCCAGCATTTTCCATGAGCAGAAATTCTTCGGTCTCACGGCGCACGTCTTCCGCCGAACGCGCGATGCCAAATTCGAGCGTGCCCATCGCTTCAAGTTTGCGCCATTCGCGGCGGTAGTTGCGGCGGTGATGGGCTGAAAACATGTCACCCATGAACGCATCGGTATCCACCGTTGCGTTCAGCCACGGACGCGGCGCAGGGCGCACCGTCGCGATCGGCAAACCCGCCGCAAGCGCCACCGAACGCAAGATGGAGGCCGCCGGGCTGTCCATGAAGAGGTCCGGCAGCACCATGATTTTTGGCAGGGCAACCGTCGGCTGCGAGAGCGTGGAGTAGAGATCATCGATGATCTGCGCAGTGTCGCGCCGCTCAATCAGCGGTAGGCCGTAGGGGCCAAACGGATTTGACCAGCCGCGGATGATGTCCGGCCCGATGGCAAATCCCGGCTTTTCCACCGTAAAGGGCATCATGAACCGCACATGCCCCACACGTCGACCAGCGGGTATATCCGGGCCCTGATCATGCAAGAGCATCAAGCGGACTGCGCGGTCGTCCAACCGCGAAAGGCCGGAAATACAAAAGCGCGGTGAAAAGAAAATGTTCGGCTCAACGGCGTAGTCAGCGATCTGATCGACATCACCCAAAATGTCGAAGCCCGCCTCCGAAGGGAAAACGGCGAGCTTTCGGTGGGCGCTGGTGGATCTTGGTTCGCGCGGCTGGCCGTCAAAAGCCAATGGCGGAGCGTTCGCGCCGAGATCGGCAACGCTCGGCACAAGCACCTGCTCTTCAATGACCGGGACCACCGCCACGCTTTACCTTGCCCTCTGTTGCCACACGGCAACCACCGACATCCGGACCCCAATACGCCGGTAAACCAGTTGATAAAGCGCAAACGCCTCGACGATTGTGGCAAGGAACGTTGCCGTTGCGGCACCTGTCAGCCCGAAAACGGGGATAAGCAGCGCGTTGAGCGTCACATTGGTCGCGAGCACGCCTCCGAAAACCAATGCGCACGCATTTTGATGACCCGCCATGTTCAAGAGGCTTTCCGCGGGCCCGATGGCCGCGCGAATGACCACGCCCGCCACCAGGATGAACAGAAGCGGATAACCTTGCGTGAAAGCCGCGCCGAACATCGCCAGCAGGAACGGCCCAAGCGCCAATATGATCACGCCCATGATGATCGAGGGGACAAACGTCCACATGACACTGCGCGATGCCAATTCGGCGACTGCGGATTGATCACCATCGGCCAGGAGCGCTGAAAAGCGATGCGCAATGGCCGCCTTGACGGCAAAGAACACGAAATGCACCAGCGCCAGCGTCTTCACGGTGGCAAAATAGACCGCCACATCAGCCGGCTGCATCAGCGCACCAACCATCAACGTGTCAGCGTTGTAGAGCAGGAAGAAGAAGCCTTCGACGAGGAAGATCGGCAGTGCCACCTTGGTCCACATCGGCAGCGCGTAGGATGCGTCGCCGGTCGGTATTGTCTGATCGACCTGCCGCGTGATCATAACCAGTTGCACAACGGTGGTCACATAGGTGGCTGCTACAGCACACTGTATGCCGGTCAGCGCATCAATTGTGCCACCGGAAAAATGGACAGCCATCATTAAAGCGAGGATGAGCATCGGGCGCACAAGATAGCTTGGCGTCAGCGCACGGATCGTCCAGCCTTGCGCGCGCGCAGTTCCGTCCAACGTGTCACACAATGCAATCATCGGGATTGCGAGTGCGCCCATCACGAACGGCACCACGTAATAGTCTGCAAAGAGATCGCGCCCGAACCACGCAATCGCAGCGACCAGCATCGCGATCACCGTCGACGCGCCAAGCACCACCAAGCGGCTCGCAAACAATATGCCCCGCATGTGGGAAAAATCGGACTTCTCGCGATATTGCGGCAAAAAGCGGATGATCACCGTCTGGAAGCCAAGGCACGAAAGGGCGCCCAAAATGATCATGGCAACCCAAACGAGAACGAAGATCCCGTACTGTTCGATGCCCATGATCCGCGCAAACGCGATCTGCGAGAAGAACGCGATCCCCGCGCTTGCGACCCGTATGCCGTATGCAGTGACGGAGGCGCGTTGCGTACGCGCGTCGGCATTGTCGGACGCCAGCATGGCATCCGCACGCTCGCCCATTGGCCGCAGACGCTCCGTCCACGCCCGAGGCAGCACAGCTTCCATCGTTTCAACAGCGGAAAAACGCAATGGACCAAGGTCTCCGAGTGCGGTGAGCCTAGTCCGGCGGGTTTAAGATTTGGTTGGTGGTTTTGCCGGTGCGCACCAAACTCCCGCCCCTCAACAGGCTCAGGGTGAGGGCAATGGTGAGAGACAGAGCCCCGCGGGTGATATGAGACGAAGGCCGCCAGCGGAACGCTTACCAGCCCTCATCCTGAGCCTGTCGAAGGACGAGGGCGGCCATCGGCGGCAAAACCCGTCAACGCCTCGTCAGACAGCGCGTCAAGCAAACGCGCCGTGGCAGTGCTTGTACTTCTTGCCGGAACCGCACGGACACATCTCGTTGCGACCGACCTTGCCCCACGTGTTGGGATCATTCGGGTCCCGGTCTTCGGGCGCGACAAAGCCCGTGGCAGAAAGGCCCGCAGCGGCGAGCCCTGCCGGTGATGGTGAAGCCGCTCCCTGACCAAGTGGCCCAGCACCCGCGTCCGCTCCGGCCAATTCCAACTCACCTTCCGGCGCCGGATGCGCAGCGGCCATTTCCGGCATGTCCGGTGGTGGCGCGTCGGCTGCGTCTTTGACGACTTCAACGCGCATCAATTGCGATGTCACCGCCGAGCGCAAATTCGTCAGCATCGTCTGGAACAGCTCAAATGCCTCGCCTTTGTACTCCTGCAGCGGGTCACGCTGGGCGTAGCCGCGAAAGCCAATGACCGAGCGCAGATGGTCCAGATTGACCAAATGCTCGCGCCACAGATGGTCAAGCGTCTGCAAAATGATGGACTTTTCGACGTAATCCATGATGTCGGGGCCAAAGCGCTCGCGGCGCTCGGCTGCGGCTTTCTCGGTCGCCTCGCTCAAGCGCTCAAGGATCGCTTCCTCGGCAATCCCTTCTTCGGCTGCCCATTCGCGCACAGGCACATCAAGGTTCAGGAGCGTCTGGACACCCTCTTCCAGCCCGTCAATGTCCCACTGTTCGGCGTAGGCGTTTTCGGGGATGTTCTTGGACACGAGGTCCTCAACCACATCCTGACGCATCTCGCGCACGGTCTCTTCAACGTCGCCGCCATCCATCAATTCGATGCGCTGGTCGAAGACGACCCGCCGCTGATCGTTCATCACGTCGTCGAATTTCAGGAGATTTTTACGGATGTCAAAATTGCGCGCTTCAACCTTCTTTTGCGCCTTTTCAAGCGCCTTGTTGATCCATGGATGGACAATGGCCTCGCCTTCGCGAAGGCCCAGCTTCTGCAACATGCCGTCCATGCGATCCGAGCCAAAGATGCGCATCAGATCATCTTGCAGTGACAAGTAGAATTTCGAGCGACCCGGGTCACCTTGGCGTCCGGAACGGCCACGCAACTGGTTGTCGATGCGGCGGCTTTCGTGGCGCTCAGTTGCCAAGACATAAAGCCCGCCTGCGTCCAAGGCCTCCTGCTTGAGCTTCTCCACTTCAGCGGCAATCGCCTGCGCCTTGGCCTCGCGTTCGTCGCCTTCGGGCATATCGCCAAGCTCTTGCGCGATGCGCATGTCGACATTGCCGCCAAGCTTGATGTCGGTGCCGCGACCGGCCATGTTTGTGGCGATTGTCACCGCGCCGGGCACTCCGGCCTGCGCGACGATAAAGGCCTCGCGCTCGTGCTGGCGGGCGTTGAGCACCTCATGCTTTACCCCGCCTTCCTTTACCGCCGTTTGAAGTGCCTCAAGCGCGTTTTCCAAATACTCGCGGTATTCCTTTTCCTTGCCGGGCTTGATCGCATCGATGCGTTCCTGGATGCGCTCTGTGAATTTCTTCAAATACGCCTTGTCACCCAGCATCCGCGCCAAAAGCTCGGACTTCTCAATCGACGTGGTGCCGACCAGCACGGGCTGCTTGCGCATCTGCGCATCAATGATGTCGATGACGACGGCATCGTATTTTTCTTCGACCGTGCGGTAGACCTCGTCGTCTTCGTCGCGCCGCTGGACAACCAGATTGGTCGGCACTTCAACGACCTCAAGGCCATAAATGTTGCGGAACTCCTCGGCTTCAGTCGACGCCGTTCCCGTCATGCCCGCAAGCTTTTCATACATGCGGAAATAATTCTGGAACGTCACCGACGCGAGCGTCTGGTTTTCGGGCTGGATCGTCACGCCTTCCTTGGCTTCCAGCGCCTGGTGCAGGCCCTCCGAAAAACGGCGGCCCGGCATCTGACGGCCCGTGAACTCATCGATGATGACGATGCCATCGTCCTTGACGATGTAGTCCTTATCCCGCTGGAAAAGCGCATGGGCGCGCATGGCATTGTTGGCGTGGTGAACGATGGACACGTTTTCGACGTCGTAGAGGTTGTCGCCCTTCAAAAGGCCCGCCTCTTCGAGCATGCGCTCCAGCTTTTCGGTCCCTTCTTCGGTGAAGGTCGATGAACGCTGCTTTTCGTCAATTTCGTAGTCGCTCGGTTCCAGCTTGGGGATGAAGGTGTTGATCTGGACATAAAGCTCAGACCTGTCCTCCAGCGGACCGGAGATGATAAGCGGCGTGCGCGCTTCATCGACGAGGATGGAATCCACTTCATCGACGATGGCAAAGTAGTGCCCGCGCTGAACCATTTGGTTGCGCTCATACTTCATGTTGTCGCGCAGATAGTCGAAGCCGAGTTCATTGTTGGTCGCATAGGTGACATCGCAGGCATAGGCCGCCTGGCGCTCTTCATCAGAAATGCCCTGCACGATGACGCCCGTGGTCAGGCCGAGGAAGCTGTAAACCTTGCCCATCCATTCCGCGTCGCGTCGGGCGAGATAGTCGTTGACGGTGACGACATGAACGCCGCGGCCGGTGATGGCATTGAGATAGACGGGGAGCGTCGCGACAAGGGTTTTGCCCTCGCCCGTGCGCATTTCCGCAATCGAGCGATCGTGCAACACCATGCCGCCGATAAGCTGGACGTCAAACGGACGCATGCCAACCGCGCGGCGCGCGCCTTCGCGCGCCACGGCAAACGCTTCAACCAGCAGGTCTTCAAGGCCTGTGCCATCGGCAAATCGCTTGCGGAATTCCTCGGTTTTGCCGCGCAGCGCTTCGTCGGACAACGCTTGCATCTCCGGCTCAAGCGCGTTGATGGCTGGAACCCTTGCCTTGAAGGCTTTCAGACGGCGATCATTGGCGGTGCCAAAGACTTTGCGGGCGATACCCCCGAGGCTGACCATGCAGTTGATCCTTCTTGCACGCGATGACCGGGAAGCGTTGGGATGCGGTGCTCTGCCCGGGCGCTGGAAGCCGCGACCACACTTGCCGAATTTACACGGTGGACGCGAGGCTGGCCGACAGATAAGAGTGGCCGAAATGGATGTCAACGCTGGCTCCAAGCCCTTCCGTGCGACATCCGTCAGATGCCTCATCGCTGCCACCGCACACTCAACAGGCAAAACGGAAATACGCATGCTCGTCCCTGCAACACCTTTGTTCACCCGCATCGCCACGCTGACCGTCGCAGTCAGCCTCGTGTTCGCAGCGCCAAACATTGCATTGGCGCAGGACGCAGATGCGCCAGCACCGGCCGCCGAAGCGCCTCCAGCGCCGCTCGATCCGGATGCCGTGATCGGCCAGGTCGCAGGACAGGATATCACCAACCGCGACATCGATTTTGCGCTCGCCGATCTGCAGGAGCAGCTCGGTCAGGTTCCGCAAGGACAGCGCCGCGTGGCCGCCCTGATGGCCCTCGTCGACATCCGGCTTCTTGCGGCAAAGGCCGAGGCTGAAGGCGTCGGCGAAGACGCCGTCTTTCAACGTCGTATGCAATTCCAGCGCAACCGCGCTTTGCACAACAACCTCTTCACGACCGAGGTGGTCGGGTCGGTGACCGACGAGGAAGTGCGCGCGCGCTATGACAGCGAGATATCCGCGCGTCCGCCTGAAAACGAAGTGCGCGCCCGTCACATTTTGGTCGAAACCGAAGATGCTGCAAAAGACGTCATCACCGAATTGGACGGCGGCGCCGACTTTGCAACGCTTGCAGCGGAGCGCTCCACGGGCCCTTCCGGCCCCAATGGCGGCGACCTTGGCTACTTCACGCGCGGCCGGATGGTCCCGGAATTCGAAGCCGCTGCGTTTGAATTAAACGCTGGCGATTACAGCAAAGAGCCGGTGCAAACCCAATTTGGCTGGCATGTGATTTTGGTCGAAGACAGCCGCCCCGTGCAGCCGCCCGCCTTTGAGCAAGTTGCGCCGCAAATCCGTTCCGGCCTGCTGCGCGAGCGCTATTTTGAACTGCTGCAATCACTGCGCGGCGAAACCGATGTCGAGATCATCGATCCAGCCCTTGCAGAAGCCTATGACGCAGCCACGGCAAGTCGCGATCCGTCGCTCCAACAGCAATAAATCGCCGCGCCGCACTTTTCGCGCATCGCACGTCCCATGGCGCATATCTCACCCTTCGCACCTGACCCATTGCCAAGCCTGCCGCCGATTGACGGCGTTAGGCTGGCCACCGCACAGGCGGGCATCAAATATGCCGGGCGTGAGGACGTCATGGTCATGGTCTTTGACCGACCGACAACGGTCGCAGGCGTGTTCACAAAGTCCAAATGCCCGTCGGCTGCCGTTGATATCTGTCGGGAGCACCTGCCCGGCGGCGCAGCACGCGTACTCGTCGTCAATTCCGGCAACGCCAATGCGTTCACCGGCCGCCGTGGTCGCCAGGCCGCAGACGAGACCGTCGCCATGGCCGCGAAGGCAGCGGCATGCGACGCAGATCAGGTGTTTGTCTCATCGACCGGCGTGATCGGCGAACCGCTGGATGCCTCAAAATTTGAGCACGTGCTCGATGCGGCAATCGCCAACGCCTCAAGCGACCAATGGCACGCCGCTGCAAGCGCCATCACCACCACCGACACGTTTCCCAAGGTCTTCACCACCGGCATCGATGTCGGCGGCAGGTCATACACCGTCAACGGCATCGCCAAGGGCGCAGGCATGATCGCGCCGGACATGGCAACCATGCTGGCCTACATCGCAACGGACGCGCCGGTCACCGCTTCGGCCCTGCAAGCCATGGTGTCTGATGCTGTGGGCACCACATTCAACGCCGTCACCGTCGACAGTGACACATCCACATCCGACACCGTGCTCGCCTTCGCCACCGGCCAAGGTGCGCCCATCGACGGTCCTGACCATCCTTACTACGCGGTATTGGCCACCGCCATGGCCGCCTGCATGCACGATCTTGCACTCCAGATCGTCTCCGATGGTGAAGGCATCACGCGGCGCATGACCATTGATGTCACGGGCGCGGTCTCGGATGCATCCGCCAAGCGCGTCGGCATGGCCATCGCCAACTCGCCACTCGTCAAAACCGCCATCGCCGGAGCCGATGCCAATTGGGGCCGCGTGGTCATGGCCGTCGGCAAGGCGGGCGAACCGGCCGACCGCGACCGGCTCTCGATCTGGTTTTGCGGCGCACGCGTTGCAGTGGACGGCGAACGCGATCCAGACTATCTCGAAGCCTCCATTGAAGATGCGATGACCGGCAAGGACATTGCGATCAAGGTGGATTTAGGCCTGGCGGAAGGCAGTTTTCGCGTCTGGGGATGCGATCTGACCAAGGAATATGTTGCAATCAACGGGGACTACCGGAGTTGAAATGCCCGGATTGGCGTTTGTCAGACGGTTGGAGGCAGTCGGGTTCCGCGCATGGCCGGCATCGTCGGTGCACTATGACGGCAGTTGGGCGGTCCGCCTGACGGCAAGCCATCCATCGCGACGTCTCAATTCCGTCAATCCGCTCGATCCAGCAGATTATGCCGACATCGACCGGCGCATCGAACGCCTTGGAAAACGGTTTGATTCCTATTCGCGCCCGCTCGTCTTTCGCCTGTCGCCGCTCGCGCCCGCGCCATTGCAGGCCTATCTCGACAGCGCAGGCTGGCCACGCGTCGACGAGACCCGCGTCATGACCAGCACGCTCGACGAGATGGATCTTGACGGCGCGATCAATCATCTGCCGCTGCAGGATGTGGGTCGTTTCGTGGACACGGCGATTTTCCTCAACAGTGACGACCGCATCAACAAGCCCGGTCTGACGGAAGTCTTGGAATCCATCCGGCCACCCATGGGCATGTTTGTGGTTGAAGACGAAAGCGGGCCGGTCGCCTGTGCTCTTTGTGTCCACGACAATGACATGGCGGGCCTGTTTGACATTTCGGTGCGCAGCGACAAGCGCGCCCAAGGTTATGGCCGCTCCATCGTGCGCGCCGCACTGCGTTGGGCCAAGTCGCAAGGCGCACGTGTCGCCTGGCTTCAGGTTGAGGACAAAAACGCCGCCGCGCTTAAGCTCTATGCAACGCTCGGCTTCAGCGAAGCCTATCGCTATGTCTACCGCGCGCGAGAAGGCTGATGACCGCGCAAAAGCCTGTCGTGTTGGTCGCCGCCTGCGCGCTTATTGATCGCGACAACCGCATCCTGTTGGCGCAGCGCCCCGAGGGCAAATCCATGGCAGGGCTGTGGGAGTTTCCCGGCGGCAAGATTGAGCCGAACGAAACGCCGGAAATTGCCCTTATCCGCGAGTTGCAAGAAGAGCTCGGCGTCACCACCAAGCCCGACTGCCTCGCGCCACTGACATTTGCCAGCCACGCCTA
>JBCBHR010000027.1:0-11286 GCA_038525365.1 Pseudomonadota bacterium
ATCAGGTTCGCGACCGCACCCACTGGAACTCCGCCAATCTTCAGCCGGTTGATCCCGTCGCGCTTGGTCTTTGCTCCCAGATGGATCTCGACTTTGAAGTGCAAAAAGCCGCCAAGTCCATGCCGCCTCAGCCGGAAACAGAGACCGGCGATGCGCTGATGCCTGCATCGCAAACCGAGGATATGCCGATTGGCCTCGATGCAGATGCAGCACCTGAAGATGCCGTTGAAACGGCGGAAGCCGCATTTGCCAACTTCGACAAGCAGGCGGAACCAACGCCGGAAGACGAAGATCCGGAGATTGATGCCGACAATGTCTTCGCCAAACTCAAAGCGCTAAAAGGCGACATTGAGGGTGATGGCGATGTTGATGCTAACGCAGACATCGACAACTGATCAGAAACCTGCCGCCTGAAAGTCAAAGTCAGGCGGCACTTCGCCCTTTGCCTGCATCTGAACGTAGAAATCGCGCAGTGTCCGACCGGGCTCCTGTTTGAAGTGCGTCCCGTTGACTGTCAGCGTTGACATGCGGTCGACGCGGAAAACGCGAAAGTCTTCGCGCATCGTGCACCACGTGATCATCATCCAGATGCGTCCCCAAAACCACAAACCCAGAGGGCGCACGGTTCTTTCAGTGTGTGCGCCCTTGCCATCTTCATAGGCGAATGTGAGCTCCACGCGGTCGGCACAATGCTTCTCTATGGCGTCCAGTTTGGCGCGGTCTGCGTCACTCATATAGGAATGCGGCGCACGCACCTCGATGGCCCGTAGACTGCTCTTGCCCGCATCCGGCAGAACGGTTTCGATTTTGACGAGCGCTTCTTGGGCGGCCTTGGCCATGGCGATGCCGCCCCAGGCGGACACCATGCGTGCGCCAGCGACCAGCGCCACGATTTCCTCGCGATTGAACATCAGAGGCGGCAGGTCAAACCCTTCGCGCATGATGTATCCAACCCCCGCCTCACCATCAATGGGGACACCGGTCGACTGCAGGTCGGCGATATCGCGGTAGATCGTGCGTTCGGAAACCTCCAGCCGCTCGGCGAGCTTTTGGGCCGTGACCAGCCGACCGCCGCGCAAGTGCTGGACAATCTGAAAGAGGCGGTCGGCGCGGCGCATTTCAGAGGCTCCCGTTGAACAGGCCGATGGAATTGCCATCCGGGTCTGTGATGTAAACAAAACGACCGGCGGGGATCGGAATGACCGGAGACACGACCTTGCCGCCTGCAGGTTCCACGCGTGTCATGACCTCTTCCAACGGATCGAGCGCGACCATGTGCACAGTGTTGCCGGTGCCAACGTCAGATGGTTTGCCGGGATAGAGGTGGCCGGAAACGACAGGTGCAGACGGATCATTGAACCAGACCATCTCGTTTGGGGCGCTCGGGTCAGTGGTACGGATCATTTTTGTATTCAGTACGGCTTCGTAAAACGTTTGAGCTTTACCAAGGTCAGCGACGGGGATTTCAAACCACGCTGATTGGCCGTTGACCATCTCTGGCTGTGCTTTTGATTGAGCTTCCGCTTGCGTTGTCATGGGAGGGTTCCTTTCGTGTTTCCCGATCGAAGACAACTCCCATGTCGCACACCCCTACTGACAGGGTTCTGTCAGTAGCCTTGGCGGCCGTAAGCCTAATCATCCTCCTCCGGCACATCGACGACGTAGTTCAATGCGAGGCGGCCGCCATCGGCTTTGACGATCTCCCCGGTCAGGTAACTCGCTTCGTTGGAGGCAAGGAACGCGATGATACTCGCGATTTCGGATGGCTCACCGACCCGCTTCAATGGCGTGCGCGACAGAACGCGGTTCTTGGCGGCGGGGTCACTGTTCACAGCGGCCAACATATCGGTCATGATCGAGCCGGGTGCGACGGCGTTGACGCGAATGCCATGTGGCGCAAGCGCGAGCGCCATCACCTTGGTCAACTGGTTCACGCCGCCTTTGGAGACCGTGTAGGGAACCTGATTGGCGATTGCGACGTCGCCATTAATGGAACTGACATTGACGATTGAACCGGCGGGGCCGCCGCCCTCGACCTTTTCAACCATATACTGCGCCACAGCCTGCCCGGTCAGGAATGCACCTTTCAGGTTGACGCGCATCACACGGTCAAACTCCGCTTCGGTGATTGTCAGGAAGTCGGCGCCGTAGACGATGCCTGCGTTGTTGACGAGCACATCGATGTCGCCGAACTGATCACGCACCGAGGCGACAAGATTGTGGACATCGAGGCGGCTTCCGATGTCGGTTGCGATGAAACGCACGTCGCCCAAGTCTTCCAGTTCTTCAACGGCCTTGTCGCCAGCTTTTTTGTCGATATCGGCGATGGCGATCTTCATTCCGTCATTGAGGAGCCGCCGCGCCGTTGCGTAGCCAATGCCACGCGCGCCGCCGGTCACGATGCCGATCTTGCCGTCGAGTGCCATGTTCAAAATCCTTACTGGGGGTTTGCTTGTCAGCCGCCGGACGTGGCCAGCGTTTCGCGCGCCGGGCCAATATAGTCACGCGTCAACGGCATGGCGTCACGATCTCTGCCGAGCTGGAATTGCGCAACGTGCGATGAGCCATATTCAAACACGCACTGGCTTGCGGCCAGATAAAACTCCCACATGCGGAAGAAGCGCTCATCATACATCGCCTCGATTGCCTTGCGCTGCGCAAGGCAGGCTTCGCGCCAATGGCGCAGCGTGTGGCCGTAGTGAACGCGCCATATCTCGCAATCGAGCATCCAGAGCCCGGATCGCTCAATCGCAAGTGATGCTTCTGAAACACAGGGCGCATAGCCGCCGGGGAAGATGTATTTTCGGATAAATGGGCCGGTGATGCCGGGCGGGGCTTTGGTGGAGATCGTGTGGATCAACGCCACGCCATCGGGTGCAAGGCGATTGCGCACGTTGATGAAGTACTCTTCCAGATGGTTCACGCCCACATGTTCCAGCATGCCGACGGAGACGACGCGGTCGAAGGTCTCGGTTACGTTGCGATAGTCGCGCAGCTGAAAAGTGACCTTGTCTTCAAGGCCAGCATCCTTGGCCCTGCGTTTTGCGATTTCCAGCTGTTCGGTTGAGAGCGTAACGCCGGTCACATGCACGTCGGCAACGCGCGCCAGATAAAGCGCCATTCCACCCCAGCCGCAGCCGATGTCGAGCACACGTTGTCCGGGCTCCAATCCGAGCTTGGCGGCAATGTGGCGCTTTTTGAGCAATTGCGCTTCGGCCAGTGTTTCGTCGCCTGACGGGAAATAACCGCAGGAATACTGCATGTCCTCATCCAGCCACATGCGATAAAAGTCATTGCCGAGATCGTAGTGGTGGCCAACATTTTGGCGCGCGCGGGCGATGGGGTTGTGTTGATAAAAGCGCTTCAGTGTCCGGTCGATCTTGTTGAAGAAGATTTGGTTGGGCGTTTTGTCGAGGTTCGGCTTGTTGATGTAGATGAGCGTAAGGAACTCGTAGGCGCCCCCATCAATGATTTTTAGCGTGCCATCCATATACGCTTCGGGCGCTTTGAGCTCTGGGTTGAGCATCATGCGCCAATCGAGTGAAGCGTCAGTGATTTCGATGGTGACGGATGGCCCATCGGACGGGTTGCCAAACACATGGTCGCTGCCGTCGGGTGCGCGCATGGTCAACTGACCGCGTTTGATCACACGTTTGAAAAACGCCGGTAGGAAACGCATGGGTTTGATCCATCAACCTTTTGCGGAACAAATCAAACCCGCTGCATCCTTTCAACCCATCGCCGCCAGAAAGACAGCGGCGATGCGTCCAATCTTAGACGTGAGCGAAATCACGCAAACGAGGCGATCTTCCGTCCTTTAATCGCGTCCGTGATTTCATCCAGTATCACCGGATCATCAATGGTTGCCGGCATTTTCCATGCTTCGCCGTCGGCGATCTTCTGCATCGTGCCGCGCAATATCTTGCCGGATCGGGTCTTGGGCAGGCGCGGGACGGTCATGACCAGCTTGAAAGCAGCGACCGGCCCAATTTCATCGCGCACCAATTTTACAACCTCCTTCTCCACGTCGCCGGGCGTTTTTTCCGTACCGGAATTGAGGATAATGAAACCGCAGGGCAGCTGGCCCTTCAGTTGGTCGGCGATGCCGATCACGGCGCATTCGGCCACGTCGGGGTGACGACCAATGACCTCTTCCATGCCGCCGGTCGACAGGCGGTGGCCCGCGACATTGATGATGTCGTCGGTGCGCGCCATGATAAAGAGATAGCCGTCCTCATCGATGAAACCCGCATCGGCGGTTTTGTAGTAGCCTGGGAATTCCTCTAGGTATGATGCCTTAAACCGTTCGCCAGCATTCCAAAGTGTTGGCAAGCATGAGGGCGGCAGCGGCAGTTTAACGACAATGTTCCCAAGCGTACCCGCCGATACCGGATGGCCCTCATCGTCAAGGCATTGCAGGTCATATCCGGGCATGGCGACGGTGGGCGAGCCGATCTTGATGGGCAGCATGCCAAGGCCAACGGGATTGCCCGCGATCGTCCATCCGGTTTCCGTCTGCCACCAGTGATCGATGACCGGAACTTTCAGCTTGTCTTGGGCCCATTCGATGGTGTCCGGGTCGGCACGCTCGCCTGCCAGGAATAACGACCGCAGGGACGAGATGTCGTAGTCGCCGACCAAAAGGCCTTTCGGGTCTTCTTTCTTGATGGCGCGGAAGGCGGTTGGCGCGGTGAAGAGCGATGCGACGTGATGTTCTTCGATGATGCGCCAGAAGGTGCCAGCGTCCGGCGTGCCCACGGGCTTACCTTCAAACATCAGTGTCGTGGCACCATGCAGAAGCGGCGCGTAGACGATGTAGGAGTGGCCAACGACCCAGCCGACATCGGATGCTGCCCAGAACACTTCACCGGGTTCAATGTCGTAGATGGCTGACATCGTCCATTTGAGCGCAACCATGTGCCCGCCATTGTCGCGCACTACACCCTTTGGCTGGCCCGTCGTGCCGGATGTGTAGAGGATGTAAAGCGGGTCTGTTGCATCAACCGGCGTACACGGCACCTCGGTTTTGGCGGATTTGTGCTCGCCGACGGCTTCGGCATAGTCAACGTCACGACCGGGCTTCAACGATGCCCTGTGTTCCGTGCGTTGGAGGACGATACAGCTTGCGATGTCGTGGTGGGCTTCTTCCAGACCGTGGTCTATCAGCGGCATGTATTCGACGATGCGGTTCGGCTCGAGGCCGCACGATGCCGTGACGACTACCTTTGGCTGGCAATCGTCAATGCGGGTGGCGAGCTCAGTCGCTGCGAAGCCGCCGAAAACGACGGTATGCACCGCGCCGAGCCGGGCTGTGGCGAGCATGGCGAAGACCGCCTCCGGGACCATCGGCATGTAGATCATCACCCGGTCGCCTTTTGTGACACCGTGATCACGCAGGACGGCGGCGAGCGCCTCGACTTCTTCTTTCAGGTCAGCGTAGGTGATCGTACGCTTTTTGCCCGTAATTGCGCTGTCATGGATGATCGCGGCTTGGCCCGGACGCCCACGCTCGGCATGGCGGTCAACGGCGTTGTAACAGGTGTTGCATGACCCGCCTGCAAACCACCGGCCATAGACGCCCATATCGGGATCAAATGTTTTTTCCGGTTTTGAAAACCAATCGATTTCAGACGCAGCGTCCGCCCAGAAGGCCTCCGGGTCTTTTTTCCAACCGGCGTAGATGTCGTGGTAGCGCGATGTGTCGCCCATTTTTGCAGTCTCCTCCCGCAATCCTCCGGCGCACAGTTTTGAACCGGGGCGAGAGCTTTCACAAGCAGGACAATGGTTTGCAGCGGTTAGGCGCGTTTGTGGAGGCGGGTGACCTCGGCAACCGGGTTTTCAGGCGCTCGCTCGGCGTTGCGGGGCGCAATCCACGCTGCGAGGTGGCGACCCCACACGCGGTAACCCTTGCCGTTTGGATGAAAGCCATCGCGGGCAAAACAAGTCTCATCCACATCGCTGACCGGTGTTGTCGCGGTCGCGCCGCGTTCATGACACAGGCGCTCGCCCATCGCGTTAATCAAGTCGGCGCGCGCCGCCAGCACTTCGCTGAGCGCTTTTGGCAGTGCCGGGCAAAGGCGCATGTTCGGAATGGGTGTCCAGATGAGCTCGGCATCCGGGAACCGTGTGCGCAGCGCATAGAGCAGCGTGCCGAAATTGCGTTTGAAATGGCTGACGAGATGAAAGTTCTTCATGTCGTTGATGCCGACGGAGACGAAGATATGTGTCCAATGGCGTTCTTCGATATGCGGAAGGACAAAGTCTCGCAGTTCGCCCGATGTGGCGGAATTTGCGCCAATCGCACGCCATTCCACCGAGCAGTCATGCGCGTCGGCGACCGCATGGGCAATGGCGTGTGCAAATGTGTCTTCGATGGTGTCCATGCCGACGCTTGCGACGGTCGAGTCCCCCATCACGAGCAGCTTGATGTCGGCGTCGCCCTTGTCGCCACCCGCGCGGCCGGACATAGCCGTCTCGGCGGGCAGCAGACGTTCGATGCGCATGCGCACGCGAAGTCCCTGCCAAACATAGACGGGCAGCATGACCCAAGACAGTGCGGCGCGCAGGAACATGTTTTCCCCTTCGCGAGGGCGTTTAGCAAAGTCTAAGGCGGAAGCCCGGATATTTGAAGGCCCAAATGTGGTCTGTCAGACTTTCGCCGAAGCGCGATAAATGCTGTCGATGGAATTGGCGAGCATGGCGTCGAAATCCGCATCGGCTTGGCCGTAGGAGAGGCCCTGCGCAAGCGCGCGTGAGAACGAGGCGATCATGCCATCGTTCTTTGCGAGATGCGCGTTGGCCTCGTCGCGTGGATAACCGCCCGACAACGCAACAACACGCATCACACGCGGGTCGTCGATCAGCGGCTTGTAAAGGTTAGGCTTGGTGGGCAGCGACAGCTTGAGCATGACCTGCTGACCGTCTTTCAGTGTGTCGAGGCCTTTGGTTAGTTCATCGAGCAGAATGTCCTCGGCTTCTGCCTTGTCGGCGATGGTGATGTTCACCTCCGGCTCAAGAATTGGCATGAGGCCGTGGCCGATGATTTGATGGCCCACTTCATATTGTTGCTGCGCAATCGCGGCGATACCTGCGGCCTTGGCCCCGTTGACCACGGAGCGCATTTTGGTTCCAAAGACGTTTTTGGCGACAGCGCGCTTAAGCAATTCATCTAAGCCGGGGATCGGCTTCATCAGTTGGACGCCATTTTCCTCGTCCGTCAGCCCCTTGTCGACTTTGAGGAATGGAACGACGCCGCACTCTTTCCAGAGGAAGTCCGCGGTAGGCGTTCCATCAATTTCGCCATCCATGGTGCGCTCAAACAAGATCGCACCGATGACTTTTTCGCCGGTGAATGACGGTGACTTGATGATACGGGCGCGCATTTGGTGGATGAGCGCGAACATCTCCTCATCGTTTGACCATGCATCGTCGGGCACGCCGTATTGCTTAAGCGCCTTGGGCGTGGAGCCGCCGGATTGGTCGAGCGCTGCGATGAAACCGTCTTTTTGCGCCATTTGCTGCGCCATCTGTGCGTTCGCCATAGTCACCACCGCCTTTTCAATTCTGTTGGTCAATCGCCGTGACCGATAGCAAAGCCATGCGTCCGGCGAAATGATCGACATCACATCTCAATCGATTTAGCCGTTTACAACTTTCGGGGATGGTGAATGCGTTTGTCCGTCTGGACTCTTCGGGCCGTTTGACCAAAACTCTTTTCATCAAAATTTCAAACGTGTCGCTTTCCAAGGAGTTCATCGTGACCGCATTTCGTATCTCCTCATTTGCATTGGCGCTTGCCGGAACGGTCGCTTTGTCAGTTGCCGCGCAGGCCGCGGGCCACTGTGCTGGCGGCAAGACGATCACTGAGGGCAAGCTGACCATCGCAACCGGCAACCCCGCCTACTATCCGTGGGTGCACAATGATGCTCCGGAAGCGGGGGAAGGTTTTGAGGCTGCAGTCGGCTTTGCCGTTGCCGAGAAGATGGGCTTTGGTGCTGATGATGTTGTCTGGGTGCGCACATCGTTTGATGAGGCGATCCAGCCGGGCGCGAAGAATTTCGACTTCAACATGCAGCAATATTCAATCACCGAAGAGCGCGAAAAGGTCATCGACTTCTCCGAGCCCTACTATTCGGCAGCCGCAGCGGTGTTGGTCAAGAAAGGCACAGTCGATGCGGGGCTTGAGCCGAAGCTGGAGCAGTTGAAAGGCTTAAAGTGGGGTGTGGTGCAGGCGACCACAGCGCTGCCGGTGGTTACAGAGCTTATCCAGCCGCAAAGCGATCCACTGTTTTATGATGACAATGCCAACGCTGTTGCGGCGATGAATGCCGGGCAGATCGATGCGGCGCTCTTTGATTTGCCGACAGCGCTTTTCATCTCGGCCGTGCAGATGGAAGACGGCGTGGTGCTTGGCCAGTTTCCCGCCGACCGGTCGGAAAATCCGGATCAATTCGGTATGCTGATGGAAGATGGCAGTGCACTGAAGCAGTGCGTGGATGAAGCGCTTGCGGAACTGAAAGCCGACGGCACGCTGGCGTCCATCGAAGCTGAATGGCTGCAGGCGGCGACCGACGTTCCGCTCGTCGAATAACATCGCTTCATGAGCCGACGTGCCGAATATGAAGCTCGCGAGAAACGGCGGGCGACGATGATTGCGTCTGCCAGCACGGTCTTCGTGGTGGCGGCCATCATTCTCCTGGTGCCAATGGCGCCAGGCTGGCCGCGTGTGCAGCAGAGCTTCTTTTCCGGTGAGGTTTTCGTTGAGACCTTCCCAAAGATGTTCGAGGCGTTCCTGCTCAACATCGCGATCTTTCTATGGAGCGCACCACTAGTGGCGTTGGTTGGGCTGATGATCGCATTGGCGCGGTCGGTGCAGTCGCCCGCACTTTTTCCACTGCGGATATTTGGCGCGGCTTTTGTCGACATTTTTCGCGGGCTGCCGGTCGTTTTGGTGATTTATCTGGTCGGCTTTGGCATTCCGGGGCTTGGGCTGCCGCGACCTTATAATTCGCCCTATATCTGGGGGACGGTTGCGCTGGTGCTGACTTATTCGGCGTATGTGGCCGAGATCCTGCGTTCGGGCATTGAAAGCGTGCATCCAAGCCAACGCGCTGCGGGCCTGTCGCTTGGCATGAGCGAGCGGGACGTGATGCGCGACATCGTGCTGCCGCAAGCAATCCGCCGCGTTGTGCCCGCCAATATGAACATGTTCATCGCGTTGCAAAAGGATGTTGCACTGCTCAGCTTCATCGGGCCGGTTGAAATTTTGAGGCAGGCGGGCATTTACAAAAGTCTGCTGGCGAACTTCACGCCCTATGTGGTGGCGGCGGTGATTTTCTTGGCCGTCACGATCCCGGCCACGCGTTATGCCGATTACCTGATGAACCGGCAGCGTGATGCGCGCAGTTAACGCCAAAAAACTCCGCCTCCAATCGGTCACAAAATCCTTTGGCGAACACACGGTCCTGAAGGGCATCGATCTTGCGGTGGGCGAAGGCGAGATGATCTGTCTGATCGGCGCGTCCGGCTCGGGCAAATCAACGCTTCTGCGCTGCATCAACGGTTTGGAACCGGTGGATGATGGCGCGATTTTCCTGAATGACCTCGACATTGCTGAGCCGGGCATTGACCTTGGTCCCGTGCGTCAGCGCATCGGGATTGTGTTTCAGTCGTTCAATCTTTTCCCGCACATGACCGCGCTGGAAAACGTCTTGCTTGCGCCGAAGCGTGTTCTTGGAAAATCGACTTCGTCCATGGGGCCGGACGCCGAAGCCCTGTTTGCGCGCTTTGGCCTTGCCGATCACATGCGCAAATATCCCGATCAGCTCTCCGGCGGTCAGCAACAGCGTGTCGCCATCATTCGCGCCTTGGCGATGAAGCCGGAGGTGATGCTGTTTGATGAGGTTACATCGGCGCTTGATCCGGAACTGGTCGGCGAAGTGCTTGATGTGCTGCGGCAATTATCGGCCGATGGAATGACGATGATCCTCGCCACGCACGAGATGCGCTTTGCGCGCGATGTGGCGGACCGGATTGTCTTCATGGATCAGGGGGTGGTGCTGGAAGATGGTGCGCCCGAACAGATATTCACCGCGCCCGAAAAAGATCGGACGCGGGAGTTTTTGGCGAGCGTGCTGGGGTAGGTTCCTGGGTCAGAACTTGCCGTTGTCGTGGGCCATTTCAGCCGGGATTGCTTCAATCGTGTCCCAATGCTCGACGATCTTGCCGTTCTCGACCCGCCACAGATCGAAGAAGGCTGTCGGCGTGTCGCCCATCGCGCCTTCGGTCATCGTGAAGACGAAGTTGCCCTCGGCGACGATCATGTGAAGCTCGGAAAATGAAAAGCCTTGGCCAGCATCTGCGAGCTGTTGGAACGCAGCGCCAACGGCTTCGAGGCCATCTGGAACCAGCGGATTGTGCTGCATGTATGCGCCGGGCTCAGCGATGATGTAGTTGGGAGCCCTTTCGAGTTTACCCTGCAAGAACACTTCGGTGATGAAGCCCTCGACCAGTGCCTTGTTTTCCGCCGTTTTGTCGAGATCGGTGATTTCGGTGGGTCCATCGGTCATGGATCGACCGGATGCCGTTTGCGCGGGCGGGGCTTGCAGATTGTCCCAATGCTCGACCGCGATCCCGTTTTCGAACCGCAAGACATCAAAGGCGACGATTGTCGGCGCGCCAAGCAGATCGGCATTTGTGTAGGTATTGTGGAGGACGACCAGATCACCTTCGCTGATGACGCGGTGTGTGGTGGCCGTCAGGCCCGCTTCTTTAAGAGCGGGAATGATGCCGATGATCGTGTCCGGACCGGTTGGCAGGTTTGGGTTGTGTTGGATGTAGTCCGGGCCAAGCAGCGCTTTGGCGGCGTCAGGGTTGTAGTCGATGAAGACGGCGGCGAAGAGTGACAGTGCGAGTTCCTTGATAGCCATGATGTGTTCCTCTCGGTTGGCGATGAGCCATAAGGTATTCATTTCGCACCAAGGATCAATTACGCACTTTAATGACACTTGGTTCCTTCAACCATACTGACCTTCGAGAATGTGGGCTTTTGTCATTGTGAAAGCGGTATGCTAGCCGTTGCTGGTATGCGTTGAGAACTGGGTGAAACGATGCTTCCGATCTGCGTAACCAACGAAGCCGAGGCGCTTCTTTGTCCGATCCGAACCGTGCTGTCGAAGGTGACCGGCAAGTGGCAGATGATCATCCTCCTGTCGCTGGAGGACGGCGCGTTACGCTTCGGTCAGATCAAGCGCGCCGTCGGCGACGTGACCCAACGTGTGCTGACTG
>JBCBHR010000028.1:0-10906 GCA_038525365.1 Pseudomonadota bacterium
CATATCAGCCGTCGCAGCAGGTACGACGCCGGTGGCAGCGCCCAGTTCTTCGAGTGAATTGATTTCAGCCATGGTCTATCAGGCCTTCTTGTTCTTGGAGTTCATGGCAGCCACGTCGAGCGTTTCCGGCTGTTGGGCTTCATGCGGATGATCGGCACCGGCATAGACGCGCAAATTCTTCATCTGGCGACGACCAAGTGGACCGCGCGGGATCATGCGCTCAACGGCTTTTTCCACAACGCGCTCAGGGTGGCGACCGGTCAAGAGCGCGTCAGCGGTGCGTTCCTTGATGCCGCCCGGATGTCCGGTGTGCCAATAATACTTCTTTTGGTCACGCTTGTTGCCGGTGAAGACAACTTTGTCGGCATTAATCACGATGACATTGTCACCATCGTCAACATGTGGCGTATAAGTTGGCTTATGTTTGCCGCGCAGGCGGCTGGCAACGACAGAGGCAAGACGGCCAACGACAAGGCCTTCCGCATCGATCAGCAGCCACTTCTTCTGCACATCGGCAGGCTTTTGCGAAAAGGTTCGCATGGGCTTTTCCTTCAGTTTCATCCCATCCATCGCCGCGGTGTTTCTAAGGCGCAGCCCGGTGGGCGTTTCTTGTTGCTTGGATTGCCGGTCACACCGACAAAGACGCCGACGCGCGATTGGGTGGCGCCAGACGGTCGGGCAATAGGGGATCAAGACTGCGCTGTCAATCGCTTGGCTTTCGAGGTGCTCAGAAAAGACCAGCTAAAACAATGGCTTGCGTATAGGGTATTATTTTACCCTATGACTGAGCCGGAATTGAGTACGTCGCAGTCGCCTGCGAGATCAGAGTGCCCCGGTGGTCGGTCATCTGGGCATCGACCACGGCCAGGCGTTTGCCGAGTTTTAGCAAGGTCGCTGTGCAATCGATTGGGCCGGGTGCGGCCTTGTGCATGAAATTGATGTTCAAGTTCGTTGTGACGGTAAGCCCAACCGGGCCGATATGGGCGAGGATCGCGAAATAGCAGGCGCAGTCGGCAAGCGTGAAGAGTGACGGTCCGGAAACCGTCCCGCCGGGCCGCAAATGGTCTTCGGTTGGTGACAGCCGAACAAGGCATCCGCCGCCAAAAACATCAACGATTGCAAATCCCGAGTTTTCCGGCATGGCCTGTGGGAATTCGTGCTCAATAAACTCGTTCAGGTGGTCGATTGTCATGACCAGTTTGCGTACGTCGCCCATTGTGTCGCCGCTCATTTGTCTGTTTGCCTGTTTGGGAAATTCACAAGCCATAATGAAGAAGGCCGAAATGTCCATCACTGACACAACGCTGCGCACCGTTCTAACAGACACCAAGTCCATCGCCGTGGTTGGCGCTTCTCCCAAGACGACAAGGCCGTCGCACGGCGTCACCGGGTTTCTGGTGGGTCGTGGATTTCAGGTTTTCGCGGTCAATCCAGGCCATGCGGGCAAAATCATCAACGGCGCAATGACGTATGCGTCGCTGAGTGATTTGCCAAAGCCGGTGGATATGATTGACGTCTTTCGAGCGTCGGAGTTTGTGTCTGATGTGGTGGAAACGGTGATGGATCTACCGTGGAAACCCAAAGTGATCTGGACGCAACTTGGGGTGCGCGATGACCAAGCCGCAAAGCGTGCCGAGGATGTCGGTATTACCGTCGTCCAGAACCGATGCCCTGCCATTGAGATGCCGCGTCTCGGTATCTGAGCCTAAGCGCATCAAGCGGATGGCGCTGGGAGGACGTTCCATGCGCATTCGCGCAAAACCATTCCAGCCAGAGCGCCACTCACACAAAATACATCTTTGCACATGGGCCACATCTGAAACATAACCCGCGCAACTCAAATGCGGAGGAGTATCCCGATGTCCCAAGGTTTTGACACGCTGGCCATTCACGCAGGCGCAGCGCCTGACCCCACCACCGGCGCGCGCGTGACGCCGATTTACCAGACAACTGCGTTCCAGTTCCGCGATGCCGATCACGCGGCAAAGCTGTTTGGGCTTCAGGAATTCGGCAACATCTACACCCGCATCATGAACCCCACACAGGCGGTTCTGGAAGAAAAAGTCGCCGCACTCGAAGGCGGCACCGCAGCGCTCGCTGCCGCGTCAGGCCACGCCGCGCAATTGCTCGTCTTCCATACGCTGATGACTGCTGGAGACAATTTCATCGCCGCGCGCAAGCTCTATGGCGGATCGATCAACCAGTTCGGGCAATCTTTCAAAAACTTCGACTGGCAGGTCCGCTGGGCGGATATGGACAATCTGGAAGAGATCGAAAGCCAGATCGATGGGCGCACCAAGGCGATCTTCTGCGAGAGCCTTGCAAACCCGGGCGGTGTCATCACCGACTTGGAAGCGGTTTCCGCGATTGCGCAAAAGCACGGCATCCCGCTGATCGTTGATAACACGATGGCCACGCCATACCTGACGCGCCCCATTGAGCATGGTGCCGACATCGTCGTTCACTCGCTGACAAAGTTCATCGGCGGTCATGGCAACTCCATGGGCGGTGTTATCGTGGACGGCGGCACGTTTGATTGGTCAGCCAAAAAGGGCCAGTTCCCAATGCTGTCTGAGCCGCGCGAGGAGTATGCCGGGGTCGTCTTGCACGCTGCACTGGGCAACATCGCCTTTGCCATTGCGTGCCGCGTCTTGGGTCTGCGCGATTTTGGTCCGTCGATTTCGCCGTTTAACGCGTTCCAAATTCTAACGGGCGCGGAAACGCTTGGGCTGCGCATGCAGCGCCATTGCGACAATGCGCAGGCCGTTGCCGAATACCTTGAAGCGCACGATGCCGTTTCTTGGGTCCGCTATGCTGGCCTGCCGTCCGACGCCTACCATGACCGTCAAAAGAAATACGCGCCGAAGGGTGCGGGATCGGTTTTCACTTTTGGCCTGAAGGGCGGCTACGATGCGGGCGTGAAATTCGTCGAAGGCCTCCAAATGTTGTCGCACCTGGCCAATATCGGCGACACCCGGTCTTTGGTGATCCACCCCGCATCGACCACCCACCGTCAGTTGTCAGACGCGCAGCGTGACGCAGCAGGTGCAGGCAATGACGTCGTCCGTCTGTCGATTGGCATTGAAGACAAGGGCGACATTATTGCCGATATCGAGCAGGCGCTCGCTGCAGCAGCGTGATCATGAAATACGGCTCGGCATGATGTTGCGTCCCATGCCGGGCTGTTAGGCCTCGACCGTATGATGCTCGGGATCGTGGGCCTTGGCTGCGCCGAGGCTCGCGACGGCCAATTCATAGGCTGCTGACGTCTTCTGGAACATGTCGGTCAGATAGGTCACCACCTCGTCTGGCAAGTCAGCGCTTTCAAACCGGTCCGGGTGGTACTTTTTGACCATCTGGTGATAGGCATCGCGTAATTCAGCGCGCGTTGCGGTGTCAGCGACGCCCAGAAAGCGCATCGCATCGTCGCTGCCAACGGGGCGCATGTCCGGGGTCTTGGGCGCTTGAAAGCTGACAGGCTCGGCGACGCTCAAAACGTGCTGCTTGTTGATAAACATGACGCTCTTATTGCGTCGCCGAAGTTCGATGTAGGTGCTTTCTCGGTTGAGCGCGGCGGCAAGCGAAGGCGTCACGCCGCATGGGATGTCGCCGTGATGGACATCGCCACTGGTTAGCGCCACCACGACGTCGATGCGTTGACCGGCATTGTTAAACATCCGCCCGCTCCCGATGCAGTTGCAGATTGTATGAATGCCAGTGTACGCAACCAACGGTAAATAAATTACGTTACGGAAACTTACGTCACCAGATGACGTCGAGCCGTTCAAGTCCGTGGAAATGATAGACATCGCCATAGCGCGGTTCGTTGGCGAGGCGCAGTGTTGGAAAGCGTGCAAAAAGTATTGCCAGCATTTCCTGGAGTTCGATGCGCGCGAGTGGCGCGCCGATGCAAAAATGAATGCCAGCGCCGAACGTTACGTTCTTCTGGCCATCGCGGTCCGGCAAAAACGCATCTACATCGACAAATGCGTTGGGATCTCGATTGGCTGCACCAAGAAGGAGGGCGATCTGTTCGCCCTTGCGAAACGAGACCGACACGCCATCCACATCAAGCGTGACATCATCCAACGCATAGCGCGTGAACATGTGTAGCGGCGCATCGAAACGCACCAACTCTTCCACGGTCGCCGCAGTTGCCTCGACCGTTTCGAAGTGCTTTGCCGGATCAGCCATCGCGACTTCAACGCCAAGCAGAGTGCGGATTGCATTGCCGAATTGGTGCACGGTCGCTTCGTGACCGGCGTTCAGCAAGACCACGCATGTCGAAACGAGTTCATCAATTGTCAGCGTGTCGCCTTGGCTTTCAACAGCAATCAATGCCGACAGCAAATCATCGCTAGGCTCTTTGCGTTTGCGTGCGATCTCAGCGCGCAAGAAATCGGCAAATGCCCGCGCCGCATCATCTGCCGCGTGTTGTTCGTGGATTGTCGGATCAAGGACATACATGCGTACGATTGCGTGGCTCCAATCGAGCAGTTGCTGGCCGTGCGAAATAGAGACCCCAAGCAAATTGCAAATCGTGATCAGCGGCACTTGCATGGCGTATGTCGTCAGAAGTTCTGCTTCACCTTGCTTCTCCAACGTCGCAAGGGTCGCTTCACAGGTTTGTCGGATTTGCGGCCTCAAAGTCTCGACTTGGCGCGACACAAAAGCCTTGGTCACCAATCGACGCAACTTGGTGTGTGCGGGTGGCTCCAATTCGAGTAGGGAATAACGCTCAACATGATCAAAATTGCTCAGATGCGCGGGGCGCTCGGGCCATCCAAGCTCTTCGCGGGTTGCCACATGGAGGATTTGGCGTCCAAAACGGCGGTCTCGCAAAAGCGCGTCCACGGCAGCATACCCGGCAAATGCGACCAGCCCATATTCACGCCAATAGAACACCGGATTGTCGCGATGCCAGCGCGCATAGGTGGAGTAGACATCCTGCACAAACAAAGGGTCGCGCGGTGATTGGGAGACCACCGGCAGGCCTTTGGTGTCTGTCATCGGTAACCCCATTTTGACGCGGTTGCGTCGGACCACTTGCACATTGCGATCAGCGCACCCTATTTAACGCGTCACACCCGTCAATGATTCCCACGCGGGGCCCGCACGTCCTGCCCGCATTCCCGACAAGAGAGCATAATGGCAAATCCGATCAACACCGTGATGAACCTCGTACCGATGGTCGTCGAGCAGTCGAACCGTGGCGAGCGCGCTTACGACATTTTCTCGCGCCTGCTGAAGGAGCGCATCATCTTCATCACAGGCCCGATCGAAGACGGCATGGCATCGCTTGTGTGCGCGCAGCTTTTGTTTCTGGAAGCTGATAATCCGAAAAAAGAAATCAATATGTACATTAACTCGCCGGGCGGCGTGGTGACGTCTGGCATGGCGATCTACGACACGATGCAGTTCATCAAGCCACCTGTTTCCACGCTGTGCACCGGTCAGGCTGCGTCCATGGGGTCTCTTCTTTTGGCGGCTGGCGCTAAGGATATGCGCTTTGCGCTGCCAAACGCCAACATCATGGTGCACCAGCCATCTGGCGGCTATCAGGGGCAGGCAACTGACATCATGATCCACGCCGAGTTCACGCAGAAGCTGAAGCGTCGCTTGAACGAGATTTACGTCCGTCATACGGGCCAAGACTACGACACCATCGAAGCCGCGCTGGAGCGTGACAATTTCATGAGCTCCGATGAAGCCAAGGAGTTCGGGCTCATCGATAAGGTGATCACGTCGCGCGAAGCCATTGAGGCCGAATCATAAATCGTTTGGGTCGGCGGCCCCATACATTCGCACACACGCGCTCCGTACCCTTCAACAGGGCTGCGCAATCGGCGTTAAGTTGTTGTTTAATCGGCAACACCTATCCTGAAACGGTAGGTTGTTGTGTTTAGCGTTTACAGCCGGGCTGATTTTGCACAGGCGTGCGGATTGCATTTTGGTCTCCATCTGGTTTGATGGGACGCTGGAAAGGAATACTGCATGAGTAAGGTTGGCGGCAACAACACGGGCGGCGACTCCAAGAACACGCTTTACTGTAGTTTCTGCGGCAAAAGCCAACACGAAGTTCGCAAGCTGATCGCGGGCCCGACCGTGTTCATCTGCGATGAATGCGTCGAACTGTGCATGGATATTATCCGTGAGGAGAGCAAATCATCGGTTGCGAAATCGAGCGATGGGGTGCCAACGCCGCAGGAAATCCTCGGCGTACTCGACGATTATGTGATCGGCCAGCCACACGCCAAGCGCATCCTGTCCGTTGCGGTTCACAACCATTACAAACGCCTCGCGCATGCCGAAGACAATGATGATGTGGAGTTGGCCAAGTCCAACATTCTGCTCATCGGCCCCACCGGGTGCGGCAAGACACTTTTGGCTCAGACACTTGCGCGCATTATTGATGTGCCATTCACGATGGCCGACGCCACCACGCTGACTGAAGCGGGCTATGTGGGTGAGGATGTCGAGAACATCATTCTCAAGCTGCTGCAGGCGTCGGACTACAATGTGGAAAAAGCGCAACGCGGCATCGTATATATCGATGAAATCGACAAGATTTCGCGCAAGTCCGACAACCCGTCGATCACGCGCGATGTGTCGGGCGAGGGTGTCCAGCAGGCGCTTTTGAAGATCATGGAAGGCACCGTTGCAGCCGTTCCTCCGCAGGGTGGACGGAAGCATCCGCAGCAGGAATTTCTGCAAGTCGATACATCCAACATACTCTTCCTGTGTGGCGGCGCGTTTGCGGGCCTCGACAAGGTGATCTCCGATCGTGGACGCAAGACATCGATTGGCTTTGCCGCAGCCGTTGAAGCACCCGAAGACCGCAAGACGGGCGAACTGTTCCGCATGGTGGAGCCGGAAGACCTCGTCAAATACGGCTTGATCCCGGAGTTTGTGGGTCGCCTGCCGGTTTTGGCAACACTTGAGGATCTGGAAGAGGACGCATTGGTTCGTATTTTGACAGAGCCCAAAAATGCGTTGGTGAAGCAGTATCAGCGCCTGTTCTTCATGGAAGAAGTCGAGCTGACCTTCCATGAGGATGCTTTGAAAGCGATTGCGCGCCGCGCGATTGAGCGCAAGACAGGTGCACGCGGCCTGCGGTCCATTATGGAGTCGATACTGCTCGATACGATGTTTGAGCTTCCTGCGCTGGAAGGCGTTCGCGAAGTTGTCATTTCCGACGAAGTTGTCGGTGGCAATGCGCGCCCGCTTTATATCTACAGCGACAAGGAAGACGTGCAGAGCACGACAGCCGAAAGCGCCTGACTTTACAGCCGTCGCTGACCATAACCTGGCCGACTGCCCAATAATGAGACACCGAGTGGCTGCTACGTGATCGCGCGATCAGCCACAGCCTGTGTATCGGTTGCGTGTGCGCACATTATCGCATTGCGAATCTCATTGTGCGGCGCAAAGCTTGTGCCAAGCGGCTGGTTGAAATGCACGCACTGCTGCATCACCTAGTCTAGGGCCGATGACCGGCCACCGCGACGGGACCATTGGGTACGGCGCGGTTACGACCCCAGTCCAAGGGGCAAGAAAAGGAAAGATCGCATGTCAGATGCAATCGCGAAGAAGACGCCAGCGGGTGGCCATGACGGGCAATATGCCGTCCTGCCATTGCGCGACATTGTCGTTTTCCCACACATGATCGTCCCGCTGTTTGTGGGTCGTGAAAAATCCATTCGCGCGCTGGAGGATGTCATGGAGCATGATCGTCAGATCCTCCTCGCCACTCAGCGCGATGCCGCCGATGATGACCCGGCCTCCGATGGCATCCACGAATACGGCACGCTTGCCAATGTACTGCAACTCCTCAAACTGCCCGACAACACCGTCAAAGTCCTTGTTGAGGGCGTCAATCGCGTGAAGATCGACACGTTCTCGCAACGTGAGGAGTTTCTCGAAGCGACCGCGACGCCTGTCGCCGACATCGATGATGATGTTGTTGAGACAGCCGCATTGGCTCGTTACGTGGTCACGCAGTTTGAAGACTATGTGAAGCTGAACAAGAAGATTTCGCCTGATGTCGTCGGCGCACTTGGTCAGATTGAAGACAATGCGAAATTGGCTGACACGGTCGCCTCGCACCTTGCGGTCAAGATCAATGAAAAGCAGGAATTGCTCGAAACACTGAGCATTCGTGAGCGTCTGGAAAAAGCGCTTGGCCACATGGAGGCGGAAATTTCCGTTCTCCAAGTCGAGAAGCGTATCCGCAGCCGCGTCAAACGCCAGATGGAGAAGACCCAGCGCGAATACTACCTCAACGAGCAGATGAAGGCGATCCAGAAGGAACTGGGCGACGGCGAAGATGGTGCCGGCGAACTGGCCGAACTGGAAGAGCGCATTACCAAGACAAAGCTCTCCAAGGAGGCGCGTGAAAAAGCCGACGCCGAGATGAAAAAGCTGAAACAGATGAGCCCGATGGCCGCTGAGGCGACCGTCGTGCGCAATTATCTGGATTGGCTTCTGACGATCCCGTGGGGCAAGAAATCCAAGGTCAAATACGACCTTGATCTCGCCCAGGACGTGCTCGACACGGACCATTTTGGTCTGGACAAGGTCAAAGAACGGATCATCGAATATCTGGCCGTCCAGAAGCGTCAGAACAAGCTTAAAGGCCCGATCCTCTGCCTCGTCGGCCCGCCCGGTGTTGGTAAAACCTCACTTGCGAAGTCCATCGCGAAGGCAACCGGCCGCGAATATGTGCGCATGGCGCTCGGCGGCGTTCGTGATGAGGCTGAAATCCGCGGTCACCGTCGTACCTATATCGGCTCCATGCCAGGCAAGATCATTCAGTCGATGAAGAAAGCCAAAAAGGCCAATCCGCTCTTCTTGCTCGATGAGATCGACAAAATGGGCATGGACTTCCGTGGCGATCCGTCATCGGCGTTGCTGGAAGTGCTTGATCCAGAGCAAAACTCGACCTTCATGGATCACTACCTCGAGGTGGAGTATGATTTGTCGAACGTGATGTTCATCACGACGGCCAACACGCTCAACATTCCCGGCCCGTTGATGGACCGCATGGAGATCATTCGCATCGCCGGTTACACCGAGGATGAGAAAGTTGAGATTTCCAAACGTCACCTGATGCCGAAAGTGGTCAAAAACAACGCGCTGCAAGATGGCGAGTTCGAAGTCGATGAAGGTGCAGTACGCAAAGCCATCCAACTCTATACGCGTGAAGCGGGTGTGCGAAACCTTGAGCGTGAGTTGATGAAGCTTGGTCGTAAGGTCGTTACAGAGATCTTGCGCACCGACAAGAAGTCGATCCACGTGACGCCCGACAATCTCGATGAGTTTCTCGGAGTGCCCAAGTTCCGCTTTGGCGAAATCGATGCTGAGGATCAGATTGGGGTCGTGACTGGTCTTGCGTGGACGGAAGTCGGCGGTGAGTTGCTCACGATTGAAGGCGTCATGATGCCGGGCAAAGGCAAGATGACTGTCACGGGCAACCTCAAGGATGTGATGAAGGAATCCATCTCGGCGGCGGCATCGTATGTGCGCTCGCGGGCTGTAGAGTTTGGCGTTGAGCCACCGCTCTTCGACAAGCGGGACATTCACGTCCACGTGCCCGAGGGCGCAACACCAAAAGATGGACCATCGGCTGGTATCGCAATGGCTACCGCCATTGTTTCCATTTTGACGGGCATCCCCGTGCGCAAGGATATCGCCATGACAGGCGAAATCACGCTGCGCGGCAGGGTGCTCCCGATTGGTGGCCTCAAAGAGAAGCTGCTCGCGGCTTTGCGCGGTGGCATCAAGAAGGTGCTGATCCCTCAGGACAATGCCAAGGACCTGCCGGATATCCCCGACAATGTGAAAAATGAGTTGGAGATCATCCCGGTCGGTCACATCGGCGAAGTGCTTGGGCATGCGCTCATTGAACAGCCGACAGCCATCGACTGGACTGAGGATGACAGTGTTGTTGCCGTGAACGCAGACCTGCACGGGGAAGCTCCGGGCGTCGCTCACTAGTCTGGCGGCCCGCTCCCAAACGTTGAAAATACGCGAAAACGCCGCCTTTGGGCGGCGTTTTTGTTGGAAAACCGGGTTTCTGGGCAAGAACTGGCTGTTTGGCCTTGGCTATGCCTCGCTCTTTTTCATTATTGTGACACAGTTTGTGCGCGTGTTTTGATTCGCAATGCGTCAGCCATGGAGAGGAATAATGAACAAAAACGAGTTGGCAGCCGAAGTTGCTGAAAAGACGGGAATGTCCAAAGGCGATGCCGTTGGTGCCGTTGACGCCGTATTCGATGTGATCACATCGACGTTGAAGTCTGGAGGAGATGTTCGTCTGCTCGGTTTCGGGAACTTCGTGGTGCAAGACCGCGCAGCAACCACCGGCCGTAACCCGATGACTGGTAAGCCGGTCGATATCCCCGCCAAGCGCGTGCCGAAGTTTTCTGCGGGCAAGGGCCTGAAAGACGCCGTCAACGCCTGAAGCGCAAACCAAAAATGCGGGCCGCCAGTCTGTGGAGGCCCGCTTATCTGCCCAGTCGACCTGCTACGCGTTCAGCAGTCAACTGCTGCTAAACATTTCACGGTGGTGTCGTTTCACGGCATGGGGCTTCACACTGTATTGTTGGCAAGTCACATCTCATCGCAACTGTGCCGGTCAGGTCGCACCGGAACACGATTGCGTCGAGCTTTGTTCAAGATAGCCCGATATCAGACATGCTTCACCCCCCTTGCTCGCAGACTTCAAATCATGCGTGCTTCAGGCATGAAGAAGCGCGACTACGCATATATGATGGCGGTAAGGGAATGGTGGGCGATGAGAGGCTCGAACTCCCGACATCTTCGGTGTAAACGAAGCGCTCTACCAACTGAGCTAATCGCCCTTGCCGGAGCGCGCTTGTACGCAAAGATTTGGCGGTGCGCAACC
>JBCBHR010000029.1:0-10806 GCA_038525365.1 Pseudomonadota bacterium
TGACACGTGTGCCATACCAACTCGCCTCGATGATCGTTGCTTCCACGCCTGCAAGCCCAATGGCAGTGGCGAGGCCGGCGTCGGTAGCCGACGCGTGTATGACCACATCGGCGTCGTCCATTTCGATGTCAGGACGGGCGAAAGAGCAGCCAAGTTGGTCGGCAAGATTTGCGCGGTCGGGATCGATATCGATCAAGGTGACTTCAGTGCCCGGAATGCGTCCCGCCAAATACCCGGCGAGCGCACCGACCACGCCGCAGCCCACCACAGCGACCTTGTCGCCCGGGCCGATGCCCGCATCCCAGACGATGTTGATCGCCGTTTCCATATTGGCTGCCAGAACCGCACGGCTTGGCGGGACGTTTTCGGGCACGGCAAAAATCGCGCTCTGTGGAACCGCAAAATGCGACTGATGCGGGTGCAGCGCGAAAACGGCGTGCCCTTCGAGGACCCCGCTCTGCACTTCTCCAACCGCCGCATATCCGTATTTCACCGGGAAGGGGAAGTCGCCGTCTTGAAACGGCGCGCGCATCACTTCATGTTCAGTGGGAGGTACGTGGCCACCAAATACCAGCTGCTCGGTGCCACGGCTGATCCCGCTAAAAAGCGTTTTGACAAGTACGTTATCAGCGGCCGCTTGACCATTAACCTCTCTGATTTCAGAGGCCTCTGGTGCCGTTATCCAAAGCGCACGCGCTTGAAATGCCTTCACAGGAGATGGCCGGACTTGCGCGCTTTGACCGCCAGATAGTTTTCGTTCTGCGCCGTCTGCCCAACCCTAAGCGGCAAGCGTTCGGTGACAACAATGCCGCTTTCGTTCAGGCGATCCACTTTGCCGGGATTATTGGTCAAAAGGCGCACGCCTGCAAAGCCGAGCGCCTTTAACATCGTCGCGGCCAACCGGAAGTCACGCTCGTCGTCTTCAAACCCGAGTTGGTGATTGGCCTCTACGGTGTCAAATCCGAGCGATTGCAGGTCGTAGACACGCATCTTGTTTGCAAGGCCAATGCCCCGGCCCTCTTGGTTCAAATAAAGCAGCATCCCCGCGCCCTCCTCACCCATCAGCGCCAAGGCGGTCTGCAGTTGAGCGCCGCAATCACATTTGAGGCTGCCCAGCACGTCGCCGGTGAAACACGCCGAGTGTAGTCTCGCGAGAACGGGCACATCCCGCCTTGGCGCACCGATCTCCACGGCATAGTGCTCACGCTGGCCATCTGGCTCGCGAAAGACATGGAGTTGGCTCATGCTGCTGGTTTCAAGCGGAAGATGCGCCGCCGAGACGGGCGTGAGCGATGGTTCGTCACTGAGCACGCTAGAAATGTCGTCAGCCTCCAAATGCACCAGACCCAGACCCTCCAGCGATGGGTCGGTCTGATCGACATGAAAGAGCGCGAACGCGGGGATCAACTGCGCTGATTTGACAAGACGCATCCCAGCCAAATGAAGCACTGTCTCTCCGACGCGCAAAACGTGGAGCGGGTTGGACGGAACCGTTTTGTCGTCATGCTTGGGATCAACAAGCCGCTGATACCAGGAAAAGTCCGCATCAGCAGGCGGCGTTATTCTGACGGGACCCTGCCCCAGATCAACCGCCGCAGCGGCGGTCATGACCGCGCGTGCGCGATGATCCGAGATGACAAGTTCAGGCGCACCAAGGGCTGCACAAAGGCCAGAAAAGCGGTCCTCGGTGACGCTTTCAAGCGCAACACAAAGGGCAGCCTCGGCTCCATCGATCAGGAGGCAAGGAATGCCGATGGTGAGATCATTTCGGGCGCGGAACACGCGCTCGTCTTGGCGAGGTAATAGGCTGCTCAATGACACCGGTGGGCCTTTCAAAACTTCAGGCAATTGTAGCGCCAATTTTTCGGCGCATGCATGAATGGGAGTGGATGGTGTTTTCTGTCGGCTCTGCTTGCGGCGCGGCGAGGCTTTCCCCATCAAGAACGCAATCAAACAAGATGTCGCTGCCTAGATTGTAGACATGGGTTTCGGGGCGCAGCGCATCGGCCAATGACGGAATTGCGCATGAAGTGGACAGACCCTGCGGGCCAGAACCGATCAAGAGCGGCGCCACGGCAATGTGGAGCCGATCGAGCAATCCCGCTTCCAGAAATCGCGCGATTGTGGTCGCCCCACCTTCGATAAGGACCTTGCGAAAACCCAATGCCTCCAGCGTGTCTGCGATGTCTTGCGCAGCAATCCAACGCTCCCGTTTGACTTCGATGACTTCAACGCCGTCCGGTCGCGGGCGGTCACAGGCTTGGATGACGATCCTGCGGGCACTCTTGTCATGGAGAAGCCCGGCATCGTTCGGCAGGCGGCCGTCCGGATCGATCACAACGCGTGCAGGATTGTCGCCCTGGGCAAGACGCACTGTGAGTTGCGGACGGTCGTTGAGAGCCGTCTTCACCCCAATGACCACGGCGTCGGCCAAGGCTCGAAGACGGTGAAGATGCGTAAGCCCATCCTGACCTGAGATGTCGCGAGAATCTTCCGTTACTGTAGCGACGCGGCCGTCCATGGATTGGCCGATCTGTGCAAAAATCTGCATGCCGTCCGTTGGCTCGGCAAGCGCGCGGTATAGCTCCAGCGCGCGCCAGTCATCTTCCGCAGCCTGATCGTGTTTGACGAGCGATATTCCAGACTTCACCGCGAGGATCCTTTCCCACATCACTTCTGTTACGTTTGTCGGCTGCATCATATTCTCGCGCGTTTGCTTTTATTTTGTCTCGGCTATTCACGCCGTCGGGTCTGCTCGGCGAAAAGCCATTGTTTGGATGTCAGGCCGGAATTGCCAAAACGTCGGTGTGTCCAATGACGCAGGTTGCGTTGGCAGCCACCCCGCGGCGGGCTTGAAGCCAATTGTCAGCGACGTCGCTTCCAGCTTCTGTTGCAGCAATTGCAATGCCCGTCAGTAGCTCGTCTTGCAACGCGGCATGTTCGCCATTGAGCCTCCAAGGGCTGTCACCGGTTCGAACGTCAAACCCCAGTTTGCCAAAAATGCGCTTGGCCACATTGGCGGCTTGCGGCCCGGTCGCGCGGCCCAAGCCCTTGTTGGTTTGCTGATGTTGGTTGAATGAATTTGCTACAGGCTCGTCTTTCGGCAATGCGGGCGTCCACGTCATCCTCCCATCGTAGTTGAGCGCGGCGTAGATGGGTAAGTCTGCGGCTTTCAACCGCTGCGCCAACGCTTCGATCCAAGTCTGTGGCATGAGATCGAGCAGTGCGGAGGCCGTGACCAACCCAACACCTTCAAGCGGAAGCGCTTCGATATCAGCAAGGTTTCCTGCGACTTTCTCGCTTTGAGGGTGGCGCGCGGACGCGATCTCCAGAAGCCCTTCGTCGGCATCGAAGAAGCGCCACTTCTGGTCTGGTAACAGACCGTCAAAGGCCCTAGCGGTCGAGCCGGTGCCGCTACCAAGATCGAGGACGAATTTGCCCCGGCGCGCGCACTTCGCTGCTTCCGACAGCAAACCCTTGTGCCGCGCCGCATGATCTGCCGGCTCGCGCAAATCGAGCCACGGCGATGAGAAACCGGTGTCAGACATCGGCCTCGTACCAAGCGCGGGCGACATGGCTTTCTTCGAGCGACACCTTGATGCGGCACACGCGTCCGGCGTCACCAAGCCCGGTCGTTTTCACATCCTTGCGCAGCTGTTCCCAAATGTGATGACAGAGGAACTCGGTGGTTGTGAATTTGCCCTTGAAGGCGGGCACCTCGTCGAGATTGGCATATCTCAGCGGCTGCAACGCACGCGTCAGAGCTTCCGTGGCCAAACCGATATCGACGACCAGGCCATTGTCATCGATGTCCGTGGTGAAGAAGGCCGCATCAACCACAAACGTCGCACCATGCATGCCCTGCGCGGGGCCAAAGACCGGTGACGGTAATGAATGTGCAATCATGATGTGATCACGTACTTCTACTGCAAACATGGTGTGTCCTTTGAAAGCATGGGCGGCGTCGCTGCCTGAGTGATGGGGCTACCTGAACGGCGAGCGGTCAAACGACGAGGGTTGGGTGAGTGATGGTCGAGGGCGGGCGTGAGCGAGCCAATTTCAGCTGCGTCAGTTGGAACGTCCACCGCTGTCAGGGCAATGACGGACGGGTTGATCCCCTGCGCACGCAAAAGGTGCTTGCCGAGGAAGTTTGGGCGCCCGGCACCGATGCGATCATCCTGCAGGAGGCCGATGAGGACTGCCCGCCACACACCGGCTTGATGGACATCGCAGCGATCGAGCGCACAACGGGCCTTCGCTACGCGCACACCGAAATCAGGCATCGCTGGGCGGAACAGAGCCACGGCTTTTTGGGCGTTATCCTGTTTCTTCACCCGGACATCGAAGTTGAGGCCATCGATCTGGTCGATTTGCCGGGTCGGTGCCATCGCGGTGCGGTTGTTGCGGAACTCGCGCGGGGTACAACGCGGTTTCGTCTGATCGGCACACATTTGTCGTTGTGGCAGATGCTGCGCTTGGCGCAGCTGCGCACCGTCAGCCAACACATTTTTCGCAAAGAGGCGAAGCCCACCCTTTTGGTTGGAGATCTCAACGAGTGGCGGCCATGGGGCGGCCTTGCGCTGTCGCCATGGCTTTTGGGGCAGCGCTTTGATGGTCCTGCAAAATCGACGTTTCCGATCAACCGCCCGTTTTTGCCGCTGGACCGTGCCCTCGCCTGCCCGCCTGCGCGCGTTATCGGTACGCAAGTGCTCGATGGCCCCGGCATCCGCATGGCCTCTGACCACCGACCGCTGGCTGCACAAATCTCGTGGGGCGATTAGGATCGGCACGTGATCAAACGCCTCCGTCCCGGGCGCGGGTCCAGCGGTACAACCAGACAGGGCTCAGCGGCGTGCCATCGCTGCCGCGCAAGCTCATTCGCAGCTCCGCGCTGTCCAAGTCACCGGGCTCCAGCAAAAACGTGACGCGTGTCCCTTTTCCATCCGGTAGGCCGAAAGCACTGATGCCTGTCACGACCGAACCCTCACTGCTTGAAATCATGGGCTGTAGGTCCTCGCTCACCGTGCCAATGTCGATGACATATCGGCGATGAGCCGGCCTGTCGTGTTCCTTGCCACTTCGGCTTTGCAGGATAGACGGCAGATTGCCCGTGACGGGTGCGTCCCGCGTCCACGTCAACCGGTAGGCAAAGCGGTATTCTTCGTCCGGTTGCAGCGCCGCCTGCGGACGCCAGAAAGCAACAATATTGTCCAGAAACTCATCGCCCGTCGGCAATTCGACCAGCATGACACTGCCCTGCCCCCACGGCTCCAGCGGTTCGACATAGGCGGACGGACGGTCGTGATAACGCGCTTCGGTGTCCTGAAAGTCCTCGTATCTGCGCGGCGTCTGATAAAGGCCGAACCGCTTGGGCGACGTGTCTGCAAAAACCGATGTTTCCACACCACCCGGATTTGCGATTGGACGCCAGAGCGTTTCTCCCGCACCATTCTCGATAACCAGAACATCACTGTCATGAACCCGTGGGCGGAAGTCATCTGACACCGCCGCCAACATCGGCCCTTTGAGATACATGGATGTCAGCGGCGCAATCCCGATGTCTGCGATCTCGACGCGCGGGAAGATCGTGGTGACGATATCGGTCTCGGTTTCTACGCCCGGCCGGAGTGTCAAATCGAGGTGCGCGGTCAAGGACGGGCTGTCCACGAGCCCTTCGAGCCGTACCGCATCACCGTCAGCAGGATGAAGCCGCACATGCGTGAAGCGTGGAAACTCTTCCGGGCCTCCGCCACCGGTTCCAATGGCGACCGTTCGTGCCGACAGGCCGTAGACCATCGCTTCGCCGATCGCACGGAAGTAGCTCGCCCCTTGCATGACAAGCACTTCGTCGAGCCGGTCATCGATATTGACCGGATAGCGCAGTCGCATGCCGGTGAACCCAGCGCCGGGGCTGACCTTGGGCACCTCGTCAAAATAGCGGGGGTCGAAGGAGAAAAGTTCGGGGCTAAAGGCTATCTCGCGAATGCCCTCCGGCGTCACATGATCAAAAGTCACCGGGTCTTCGAAATAGAGGCCGGGCGGCAGCAAATCGTATGCGAATTTCGATCCATGCGGCAGCATCGAGGCTTTGCCGGGAAACGGTCGGATACCGCGAAAGGCATTGTAGTCCAGACCCGCAAAGGGTGGCGCCAGCGGGGTCGTGTTTGGCTGATAGGGCTGCGTTCGCCCAGTGCGTGCCATCTCCAAAAGGCTGACGTCATCGCGGGGAAACGCTTGTGCCGCGTGTGCTTTCGGCATTGCGGTGCTGGCCAAGAGCATGGACGCCCGTGCAAGGAAGTCGCGCCTGTTCATGTCGCGACCTCGTTGAGCTTCGGGAGCAGAATGGGTGCGATGAGCAGCGGGACAATCACCAAAGCGAGCCAAAACGCGCCGGTAGCGCCGGTGGCAAACGTAAGCGCCAATAGACCCAATCCGAGCGCGGCCTCCGGCCACCCAAGCGGCAGCGCTAATCGTGTTTCTTTCTTGGACTTCCACCCGCAATCATAGCCAAGCACGATCGCACCGACAAAGGTCGCCTGTCGCAGCATGACAATGGGCGCAAGCAGGCTGGACAACAGCAGCTCCGACCTCCAGGCCCGCAAGATGACGCGGCGGCGCGCTCGCGTCTTTGCGCGTGGCAATGCCTCGATCAAGGCGCAGAGTTTGGGAATAAGCAGGATGCCTGCAATCGACAGCATCGGCAGAAAGCCCCAAACCGAGATCACTTCCGAGCTCAAAAGTGCCATCAAAATCAGCCAGATCGGTGCAGCGAGATAGCTGAAGACGCCGCAAATCAGATGAAAACGGCTCAATGGGCGAAGCCCGGGCGCTGCCAAGAGGCGCAAATGCTGCAGGTTACCCTGGCACCAGCGCCGGTCACGCTTGAAGAACTCGTCGAGTGTTTGCGGCGCATCTTCGGCACTGCCCGGCAGATCAGGCCACACCTCAACCCCCCAGCCCGCGCGGCAGATCCATGCAGCTTCGATAAAGTCATGGCTGAGGATAGCGCCGCCGAATGGCGCACTGCCCGAAAGACGCGGCAGCTGCGCACACGCTCGGAAGGCTGCGACCCGAATAATGGCGTTGTGGCCCCAATAATTTCCGGTGTCGCCAGACCACGCGGCAAAGCCGTGCCCAAAGGTGCGCGAGAGGAGCCGCGACGTGATGCGCTGATACTTGCCGAACATGGTTCGACCGGGAATGAGTGAGATGCCGGCCTGGCAAAGCCCCAGTTCTGGAGCGTCCTCCATGCGCCAAATGAGGCTCCGGATGCTCGCCGGTGACATGCGGCTGTCGGCGTCCAAAACCATCATATGGTCAAAATCATTGCTGTGATTGTCCAGCCAGTCAGCGATGTTTCCGGGCTTTTTGTTCACGCGGCCGATGCGACGGCGATAGACCACTTTTGCGCTGGCTATCAGTTCAGCAAATGCGGCGTCCTCTCGCGCGCACTCTGCATCGCCTACTGTATCGGAGAGGACGAAAATTGTTGTGTTCCGGCGCAGTCCTTTTTGGCCAAGACCACGGAACAGCCCATGCAAATAGTCTGCCGCCGGCTCCGGTTCCTCGCCGCACAGCGTGATCAAAACAGCGGTTTTGCTATGTGGCTGCCATGTTTTTGGTGGGCCTGACCGCACGCCTCTGGGCGCAAAAAGCCCCAACATTGAGGTGGCTGCCCCGCCTGAAATCCAGATCGAATTGGCTGCAATCAACGGCAGGACCGACCACGAAACCCAATTCCAGTCATCCACTGCGCGCGCGAAAGCCAGCACCAGGACGAGCGAAAACAGGCCCAACAGCGCCAAAAACAACACAAGCGATGATCGCAAGCCTTGAACGACAACATCATTGAGGGTGGCGACGCGCGCCTTCATGTGCTGTGCGACGGACACGGATTGTTCCTTCAACGAATGAGCAGCGGACATGAGGGCGGAGGTCACTTTGGCAGGCCTGTTAAGTATGCGTAACAACGCGATTTAGTCCGGCGCGCGCGAGAAGACAGGCCACATGCGCGAGAAAACGCCGTCACGGCGCACTACACCGTGAAACAGCGCGGCACCGACATGCATGGCAATGAAAGCAGCGATGCCGTAACCCGCATAGTAGTGAACGCTTTGCGCGAAGTCCGCCAAGGCGTCTGAGCGCGGAACAAGTGGCGGTACCCCGAGCGCGTCCAGCGCCTCGATTGGAAACCCACCTGCGCGCACCCTAATATATCCGGACAGCGGCATGATGAGCAGTAGCGCATAGAGCGCAATATGCGTTGCATGAGCCGCAAAAGCCTGCGCGGGCGCAAGGTCAACAGGCTTCAAATTCGGCGGATTGCGCCAGCGGTACAGGAGACGAACGCAGATCAGAAGCAGCAGCAGCACGCCCGTATTCTTGTGGGCAATGAACATGAGGTTGCGCAGGTCGCGGCTCACCCAGTCGTTTAACATCAGGAAGCCCACAGGGATCATCGCGAGGACCAAAATGGCCATTGTCCAATGGAGCAATCGAGCGGGGACTGCGTATCTCTGCGTTGGGTTTTGCATGTTACGATCTCATTTTTGTCGCGTGTTCGGGAATATAACGCGCGGCCCCGGCGTATTATTCGCAACCGTGGGACAAAAAAGGACGAAACAATGAGGCAAGGCCTGATTGAGGCAACTCAACCGCAGAAATCCGGTGCAGCGCACTCGATCGCGTTCACGCCTGCAGTCCGCTTTGCGCTTGCCGGTGCAATTGGAGGAGCCGCGCTGATCGCCATTTCGCGCGTTGTGTTGGGTCTGAGTGCTGATGATGGAAGCGTCGTCGTTGCGGTCGGCGTCTACAGTGCAGCGGTATTGGTCTTTGCCTATGCCATGCACCGCAGCTATCCCCATGACCGTGTTGGAATGTGCAATCTGGTGACGCTCACGCGATTGGTAATTGTTGGAGCGTTGCTTGTGGCAACGCTGGACGCGATACCGGCGGGTTGGGGGCTTTTGTCACTTGCGGCTCTGGCGCTTTGCCTTGATGGCGTGGATGGCTGGCTTGCGCGCAAACAAGGGGTGGCCTCTGAGTTTGGTGCGCGCTTTGATGTGGAAGTGGATGCGGCGTTTGCGCTTCTGCTGACGGTCTATGCCGTACGGACCGACATTGCTGGGCTCTATGTCCTCGCGCTTGGCCTCCCGCACTACTTGTTTTGCATCGCCAGAACAGTCGCGCCGTGGCTCAACGCGGCGCTCCCACCCCGTTTCAGCCGGAAAGCAATCTGCGTGCTTCAAATCGCGACGCTCCTCTTGTTGCTGGTGCCCCAAGTCGGTGGCGCTGCGCTGGCTGTAGCGATTTCAGCGACGGCACTTGCGCTTGTCTGGTCGTTTGCGGTCGACATACGCTGGCTTTATCGGAACCGCACGTGAACACCGTCGGCCGCGCCAGCCTCATCAAGACCTTATTTCTGCTCGCGCTGGCGGTCTTGGTTTTTCATGTCGTGCTCATCCAGCCCAACCATCCAGCCGCAGTTGGATGGCGTGCATTGCTGCTGTTTCCACTCGAACTGCCAGCGATCATTTTGGCTTTGATTGCGTTTGGGAAGGGCGGCCTTGGTTTCGCGTTTCGCGTCGCACTCGTCGTAACGCTGACGTTGATTGCCACTTTGAAAGCCGCTGATTTTGGGATGTTTGTTTCGCTCAATCGCGGGTTCAATCTGATCGCCGACTATCCACTTGTCGTCTCGCTCTATCAGTTGGTTGTCGGCGCATTCGGTTCGATTGCCGCGGTGATCGCGGTTATCGTATCAATCTTGGCCATCGTTGGACTTGCCGCTGCGCTGTGGTGGGCAAGCGGTAGGCTGGCAGGCATCGCGCGACCCGCTTTCACCGCTCGGTTCGCTTGTGTAGCGGCGGTGATCGCCTCTGCAATCACAATAGCGGATGTCGGCGCGACCATGGGCAAATGGTCAACACCCATCAACATCCCAGGCGCGGCATTCACAGCGCGCATTGGCGTCGAACGCTTTGAGCAGATCCGCGATATGCTGACCGACCTGCGCGCATTTCAGGCGGCGTCGCGCGATGATCCGTTTGCCCAGGGCGAGAGCTATTTCGACCTCGTCGACCGTGATGTGATCATCGTCTTTCTTGAGAGCTATGGGCGCACCAGTTTCGACACGCCGCTATATGCCGATCTGCATCGCGAAACTTTGGCGAACGCGCAATCCCAACTGGAAGCAGCCGGTCTTGGTATGGCGTCCACGTTTCTGACCTCACCAACCCAAGGGGGGCAAAGCTGGCTGGCGCATGCAAGCTTTGCCAACGGTCTGTGGATCGACAATCAAACCAGCTATCGCGCAGTTCTTGCAAGCGGGCGGAAGTCGCTCTTTCATCTGGCAGCGCAGTCAGGATTTCACACTGCAGCGGTGATGCCGCAGATCACGCTGGACTGGCCCGAGGCGCAGTTCATGGGCTTTGAGACGGTATTGGCGGCGGCGGACCTTGGCTACAAAGGTGCGGCCTTCAACTGGATAACGATGCCGGACCAGTTCACCTTCGCAGCCTCGGACCGGCTCCTTGGCGCAAAGCGATCTGGCGACACGCGATTGTTGGTGCAAGTTGCAACCGGCTCATCGCATGCGCCGTGGGTGCCCGTGCCTGATCTGGTCGATTGGGACGAATTGGGCGATGGCACGATTTTCAATCCCGTCGTGGAAGCCAGTGAGCCGCCGCGGAGCATTTGGCAGGACTATGACCGCGTGCGTGCGCAGTACAAATTGGCGGTCGATTACGCGCTTCGGTCCGTCTTCGCCTATGCCATGCGTCACGCTGCGAACCCGCCTCTGATGCT
>JBCBHR010000030.1:0-10800 GCA_038525365.1 Pseudomonadota bacterium
GAGCATCGATGACCGAAATTGGAATTGGCATCGTCGGTGGCGGCTATATGGGCAAGGCCCATGCGGTGGCCCACGCTGCGGTTGGTTCCGTGTTCGACACGCCGCTGCGGCCACGGCTCGAAATGGTGTGTGCGACGTCACCAGCCAGCGCTGAGCGCTATCGCGCCGCCTACGGTTTCAAGCGCGGCACGTCGGATTGGAAAGCGCTGGTGGATGATGCTGCAGTGGATGCGGTTGTCATCGCCTCACCGCAGGATACACATTTGGAGATAGCCAAGGCCGCGTTCGTCGCAGGCAAACCGGTCTTCTGCGAAAAGCCTTTGGGGCGCAGTCTCGCCGAAAGCCGCACGATGGTGGCCGCCGCCGCGCAGGCGGGCGTCGCGAACATGGTGGGCTTTAATTACATCCGCACGCCCGCGTCGCAATTTGCGCGTAAGCTGATCGCCGACGGCGCAATTGGCGATGTCTATTGGTTCCGCGGTGAGCACACGGAAGACTTTCTGGCTGACCGCTCGCTTCCTGCAAATTGGCGCACGCGCGATGCTGGCTCGGGCACTCTGGGTGATCTCGCGCCACACATGGTCAATGCCGCACTGGCGCTTGTCGGGCCCATCACGTCCCTCAACGCGATGGCCGAGACAGTGATCAAGGAGCGCGGTGGCGAGAAAGTGCTCAATGATGATCAGGCACAATTTATGTGCCGGTTTGAAAATGGCGGGATGGGGCACCTCTTCTTCAGCCGCGTCGCGCACGGCAAGAAGATGGGCTACGCCTATGAGATCACCGGAACGAAAGGCGCGATCCGTTTTGATCAGGAAGATCAAAACGCTTTGTGGCTTTATGAAGGCAGTGCGCCAGCGAGCCTTTCCGGTTTCAAGAAAATCCTGACGGGCCCCGAACACCCGGACTATCTGCCGTTCTGCCAGGGGCCCGGCCACGGTACTGGCTACCAAGATCAAATCATCATCGAAGCGAAAGACTTTCTGACCGCCATTCACACCGGCGAGGCAGTCTGGCCGACATTCCAAGACGGAATGCAAGTCAATCGCATTATCGAAGCTGCACGCATGTCGTCTGACAGCGGGCAGTGGATCGACATCGCAACACTTTAAGTCTGAACACTTCGAGGATCGCAACACCATGAGCATTCAGATTGGAAATGCGCCCTGTTCATGGGGTGTGGAATTTGCCGGCGACCCGCGCAACCCGCCCTGGAAACAGGTGCTGCGCGAAAATGCCGAGGCCGGTTACAAGGGCATTGAGCTTGGCCCTGTCGGTTTCATGCCGGAAGACCCGCCACAGGTCGCCGACGCGCTGGCCGAGTACGAATTGACGCTCATCGGCGGCGTGGTGTTCAGGCCGTTCCATGACACAGAGGCATGGGATGAAGTGCTGGATGCGTCGGTGCGCACGTGCGAAGCGCTTGTCGCGCATGGTGCAAAGCATCTCGTATTGATCGACAGCATTTCACCACGGCGTGCACCAACGGCTGGCCGCGCGGATGCGGCTCAGCAAATGGATCAGGCGGAGTGGGCCGCCTACCGCGATCGCATTGCCTACATCGCCAAGATGGGCACGGATGAATACGGTCTGACGGTCGGCATCCATGCCCACGCTGCCGGTTTCATGGACTTCGAGCCGGAGCTTGAGCGGCTGCTTGGCGAAGTGGATGAGCGCATTCTTAAAATCTGCTTTGACACAGGTCATCATTCCTACGCTGGCTTCGATCCCGTCGCCTTTATGAAGCGTAACATCGACCGCATTTCCTATATCCATTTCAAGGACATCGACCCGGTGGTGAAAGCCGACGTGATCGCCAAGGGTACCGGATTCTACGACGCGTGCGGCCAGGGCATTTTTTGTAATCTTGGCGATGGCGACGTGGATTTCACGGCGGTGCGCCAAGTCTTGCTGGACGCCGGTTTTGATGGCTGGTGCACGGTTGAGCAGGATTGCGATCCGACCATTGAGGGTACAGACCCCGTTGGCGATGCCAAGCTGAACCGCAGCTATCTGCGCTCCGTCGGATTTGAGTGAGGGCATCACGATGGCAAAATTGAAATGGGGGATGATCGGCGGCGGCGAAGGCAGCCAGATTGGCCCCGCCCACAGGCTTGGCGCGCAGGCGGATGGTTTGTTTTCGCTGGCCGCTGGCGCTCTCGATGTCGATGCGGCCAGGGGCAAAGCTTATGCGCGGAAACTCGGCGTAGAGGCTGATCGCGCCTATGCGAATTGGCAGGACATGTTGGACGGAGAACGCGGCCGGGATGATCGGTGCGACCTTGTCACGGTGGCAACGCCGAACTCCACCCATTTTGAAATTACCAAGGCGTTTCTTGAAGCGGGCTTTAATGTGCTTTGCGAAAAGCCGATGACCATGACGGTCGAAGAGGGCGAAGATATTGTGCAGGTCGCAAGGGCTTGCGGCAAGATCTGTGCTGTCAACTACTGCTATTCGGCATATCCAATGGTTCGCGAGATGCGCCACATGGTGGCGATGGGTGAAATCGGGAAGGTTCGGCTTGTCGTGGCCGCGTTTAGCCATGGTCACCACGGCGATGCGACGGACGCAGACAATCCGCGTGTCCGCTGGCGCTATGATCCTGCGATGGCGGGTGTTTCGGGTCAGTTTGCCGATTGCGGCATCCACGCCATGCATATGGCAAGCTTCGTGGCAGGCGACAAAGTGCGTGAACTGTCTGCAGATTTTGCATCCACCATTGCCAGCCGAGAGTTGGAGGATGACGCGATGGTCAACTTCCGCATGGAAGGCGGTACCGTTGGACGCCTGTGGACGTCATCGGTCGCCATTGGTCGCCAGCACGGCTTCGACATTCAGGTGTTCGGCGAAACCGGTGGAATGCGCTGGGCGTCCGAACAACCAAATCAGGTGCACTATACACCGGTCGGTGGGCGTACTCAGATCATGGAAAAGGGCGAAGCATCTCTGTCCGACGCTGCGTCGAGCCTCAGCCGTGTTGCGATTGCGCATCCGGAAGGCTTCCCGCTGGCGGTTGCAAACATCTATGTTGATCTGGCTGCTGCCATCCGTGGCGAAACGCGGTCTGCGCTGCCGAACGCCGAAGACGGTGTCCGGTCGATGGCCGCCGTCTATGCCGCCGTAGCCTCGGCCAAGCAGCGCGGCGCGTGGGTGGATGCGCGTCCGCCGATGTTTCGCTGATCAGCCATTTTTGGGGCGTTGACGCAGGGTCGCTCCATCAATGAGCTGTGGCTCAAAGCGGATCGCCCGCGGTGCGTCGTCGGGGTCTTCCATCAATTGCGCGAGGCGCTCGACAACGGCGTCCACAATAGCCTGCAGGGGTTGGCGAAATGTCGTCAACTCAATACCCTGCCAAGCGGCAATGTCCATGCCATTAACGCCGACGATGCCCACGTCTTGGGGCACGCTTTTTGCGCTGGCTTCCAGGGCTGCCTTTGCGCCGATTGAGATGGCGTCATCGCCGCAAAACCAAGCCCGGCGGGAGACACCACGCGCGATGATGTCGGCCATGGCTGCATAGCCTGCTTGAAACGAATAGTCGTTGGCGTGGTAGACTGGGCACTTGGCTCTCACCCCCGCAGGTAGCGCGTCGAGAAATCCTGCCTGTCGATCCGCCGTTGATGCCGCGGTTTGCGGTCCGCCAAGGAAGCCGACCTGGCCGTAGCCGCGCGCCATAAGCAGATCGGCGGCCATGCGCCCGCAGGCGACGTTGTCGATGCCCACTGTGTTCACATCCGGAATTTCAGAATGGCGCGCAAAGGCGTGCACGACGGGTAGACCCGCATCTGAAAACGCGCTGGAGAAAGCGGGCGGAAGCGTCGATGAGGCAACGACGACACCGTCGACTGAGTATTGGCGCAACATGGCAAGTGCATCATCGGCGTCGAACTGTTCTGACAGATTGACGAGCAAGGGACGCAGATCGCGGCTTTGAAGCGTGCGTGTGAATGCGTCAAACACTTCGAGATAAAATGGATTTCGGAAATTGTTGGAGACGAGCCCAATCAGTTTTGTTCGCCCAGTGGACAGACCCGAGGCGAGGACTGAGGGCGAGTAGCCAAGTGCTTCGGCGGCGTTTTCCACACGACGCCGTGTCTCGTCTGACACCGATGCGCCGGGCGTGAAAGTGCGCGAGACCGCCGATCGAGAGACGCCCGCGCGCTCCGCGACTTCCTTCAAAGTCACCCTTTTTTTCGCCAGCGCCATATTGCTTTTGTAGGTACGTCTTGACGCTTTTGCAATCGGTTGCAACAACCACAAAACCCTAGGATTTCGCGCGTCTTTTCATTTCGATTGGCATCGGACACCGCGCCGTGCAACACGTACAGACTTGGCTAAGGGAGGATCGGATGGCCGACATCCAGCACTATGTAAACGGGACAATATTCGCCGGTTCGTCAACGCGGACTGCTGACGTTTTCAACCCCGCAACCGGCAGCGTATCTGCGCAAGTCGCACTTGCCGCGGTGGAGGATATCAACGCCGCAGTCGATGCTGCCAATGCGGCTTTTCCTGAATGGCGTGCTATGCCTGCGCTGCGCCGTGTTCGTATTTTGGACAAGTTCAAGTCGATCCTTTGGGAGCGCGTTGATCAGCTGGCGGAGGTCATTTCGTCTGAGCATGGCAAGACGCATCCCGATGCGCTCGGTGAGGTGACGCGTGGGTTGGAAGTTGTGGAGTTTGCCACCGCTGCGCCTACGTTTCTGAAAGGCGAATTCTCCGAAAATGTCGGCACGGATGTGGACACAACCATGATCCGCCAGCCGCTAGGCGTTGTTGCGGGCATCACGCCGTTCAACTTTCCGGCCATGGTGCCGATGTGGATGTTCCCCGTCGCTCTTGCTTGCGGCAACACATTCGTCTTGAAGCCATCGGAACGCGATCCGTCGGCGTCACTGCTCATCGCGGAGTGGCTGAAAGAAGCCGGGCTCCCCAATGGTGTATTCAATGTTGTCCATGGCGACAAGCAAGCCGTCGACGCAATCCTTGCCCATGCCGACATCAAGGCGGTCAGCTTCGTCGGATCGACGCCGATTGCGCAGTACATCCACCAGACCGGCACGGCGAATGGCAAGCGGGTGCAGGCGCTTGGCGGCGCGAAGAACCACATGGTGATCATGCCCGACGCCGACCTCGACATGGCCGCAAGCGCCTTGATGGGCGCTGCTTACGGATCGGCGGGCGAGCGCTGTATGGCGATCTCGGTTGCCGTGCCTGTGACGGATGCCGTGGCAGACGCACTGATCGAGAAACTTGTGCCGCAGATTGAAGCGTTGAAAATCGGACCGTCGGTTGATCCCGACAGTGACATGGGCCCCGTCGTCACCGCCCAGCACCGCGATAAGATCTTGGGCTATATCGATCAGGGTGAGAAAGAAGGCGCCAAGGTTGTCGTGGACGGACGTGGGTTTCGTCAGGACAAACAGGGCTATGAAAATGGCTACTATGTTGGCGGCACGCTGATCGACAATGTGACGCCGGACATGACCATCTGGAAGGAAGAAATTTTCGGCCCCGTGCTCTCCATTGCGCGCCGCAAATCTTACGCCGATGCCGTCGATCTGATCCACAATCACATGTATGCAAACGGCACCGCGATCTTCACGCGAGACGGCGATGTGGCGCGCAAATTCTCGCAGGACATCGAGGTTGGCATGGTCGGCGTGAATGTCCCGATCCCGGTGCCGATGGCATTTCATTCATTTGGTGGCTGGAAGGCGTCGATCTTTGGCGACCATGCGATGCACGGCATGGAAGGTGTCCGGTTTTTCACACGGATCAAGACCACGACTAGCCGTTGGCCGACAGGCTTGCGGGAGGACCCGGCGTTCACTATGCCGACACTTGGATAAGGGGAGAAGACCATGAAGCTCGTGCGTTACGGCGTTGCCGGAAAAGAAAAACCCGGCATTTTGGATGCCAATGGCGACATTCGTGATCTTTCAGAGCATGTCGACGATATTGCAGGCGATGTACTGACACGCGAGGGCCTTGCGAAATTGGCAGCGCTGGACGTTTACAGCCTGCCACTCGCAGGTGGTCGCCCGCGCATGGGGCCCTGCGTCGGCGACGTGGGCAAATTCATTTGCATTGGTCTCAACTACGCCGACCACGCGGCCGAAAGTGGCGCTGAGGTGCCGCCGGAGCCGGTCGTGTTTTTCAAGGCGACGTCGGCGATCTGTGGCCCCAATGACGATGTGCACATTCCACGCGGGTCTGTCGCGACCGACTGGGAGGTCGAACTCGGCGTCGTGATCGGCAAGACTGCCAAATACGTTGATGAGGCCAATGCCCTCGATCATGTTGCGGGCTATTGCGTGATCAACGATGTCTCGGAGCGCGACTTTCAGCTTCAGCGCTCCGGCCAGTGGGTCAAAGGCAAGTCCGCCGACACATTTGGGCCAACGGGGCCATGGATGGTGACGGCTGATGAGGTTTCCGATCCGCAAAACCTCAACATGCAATTGTCAGTCAACGGCCACATGTACCAAAACGGCTCCACGAGCACTATGGTTTACGGGGTGGCGCATGTGGTGTCGTATCTCAGCCAATTCATGAGCCTCCAGCCTGGCGATATCATCTCCACCGGAACGCCACCTGGCGTTGGCATGGGCCAAAATCCGAAGGTCTATCTAAAGCCCGGTGACGTCATCGCGCTGTCAGTGGAAGGGCTTGGGTCGCAACAACAAAACGTGGTCGCTGCTCCGTAAGTGATGACGAAGCGTCACCATACGTAAAGCGTTAAACGAAGCTTTAGAGCTACTGTTAACTGGCTGTAAACGTGTCACGCAACGAGTGCTTGTGCGCGCAATGCGTGCAGGGCACACTCGGTGCGGGTTTGGGGATCAACTGGCGTATGGGCATGCGCGCAACGGGAGGTCCGGCTAACGATGGTCGATGTCTTGGAAGCCAACATGCAAAGTGCCATTGATGGTGTGATTGCCGACGGAACGCCGCTGCGCAAAGTGGTGACCGGCTTCACCTTTACCGAGGGACCTATCTATCATCCGGACACCGGTAGGCTGTATTTTTCCGACATTGCCGAAAGCAAGCAATACGTCTGGGACAAAACGAGTGGGCTCAAGTTTTTCCGGATGCCTTCCAACCAGGCCAATGGCAATTGCTTCGATCTTGATGGGAACATCGTCACCTGCGAGCACGCATCATCGCACCTTGTGATCCATGACCATTCGGGCAAGCGGGTTCGGGTGCTGGTGTCTCACTTTGAGGGCAAGGAACTCAACAGCCCCAATGATGTCGTGTGCGATACCGCAGGGCGGCTGTGGTTCACCGATCCTTCGTTTGGGCGCATCCGCGAAGATCTCGGGTTGGTGCGCGAGCAGGAACTCGATTTCCAAGGCCTTTTCCGTCTTGATCCGGATGGAACGCTGCATTGCATGGCCAAGGACTTTCAGCAGCCAAATGGGCTGTGCTTTTCCAATGATGAGAGCCGGTTGTTCGTCAATGACAGCTGGGGCGGAAACATCCGCGTGTTCACGGTGGATTCTGACGGCGCGCTTTATGGCGGCGGTGAATGGACAAAGGTTACCGGCGAAGGCGAGGGCGTGCCCGACGGCATGAAGATGGATATTGCAGGCCGCATTTTCTGCAATGGGCCGGGCGGGGTGCACGTGTTCTCGCCAAGCGCGCAGCACCTTGGTGTGATCCGCACGCCGGAGAAATCGACGAATTTCTGCTTTGGCGGGCCGCGCAACACGACGCTCTTCATCACCGCATCGACGTCGGTTTATGCGATTTCGACCATGACGAGCGCAAATTCCATGATCCACGACTGACGCCGACGGTTCGCCCTTCATCCCACCAGGATGCAAGCGGCCTGCTGGCCGGTGCGTGCGGTATGCAGCGGCGGTTGTGCCGTGTGGCAGGCGTCTTTCACCATCGGACAGCGGTTGGAAAACACACAGCCCGGCGGCGGATTGAGCGGCGAGGGTGGGTCGCCGATCAACGGCACCCGCTGCTTTTGGCGGGCGAGTTTTGGATCAGGGATCGGCGCTGCGGCGAGAAGCGCCTGCGTGTAGGGATGCGCCGGATGGTCGAAGACGACATCCTTGTCGCCCACCTCAACGACGCGTCCGAGATAGAGCACCATGATCCGATCCGACACGAGACGGACAACTGACAGATCGTGACTGATAAACAGAAACGTCAGTTTGTAGCGTTCGCGCAGGTCTTTGAGCAGATTGACAATCTGCGCCTGTATGGAAACGTCGAGCGCGGAGACCGGCTCATCGCACACCACCAGCTTGGGCCGTGTGACGATGGCGCGGGCAATGCCGATACGTTGGGCTTGGCCCCCGGAAAACTCATGCGGGAACCGATTGATCATCTCCGGCGACAATCCGACCGTGTCCATCGTTTCCTCAACGCGGGCGCGTTGATCGCTCTTTGAAAGTGACGCCTCAAAGAGCGACAGCGGTTCGCCGATAATCTGGCCGACGGTCATGCGCGGGTCCAGCGAAGCAATCGGGTCCTGAAAGATGATCTGCATGTCACGCCGGGCAAGACGCATCTCTTCCGGCGGCAGTTCTGTGAGCTGTTTTCCTTGCCATAAGATGGAGCCGGAAAAGGGTTCAATGAGCCGCATGATGGTGCGGCCCAATGTCGATTTCCCGCAGCCGCTTTCACCGACAATGCCGAGTGTCTCGCCTTGATGCAGCGTGAAGGTGACATCGTTGACGGCGCGCAAGGGTGCTGTGCCACGAAACATGCCGCGGCTGACGTCAAACTGGGTGACGAGGTTTTTGACGTCGAGAAGAATTTCCGGATCAGCCATGCGCCGCGACCCTTTCATCCGCCGGTGATGTGAGAGGATAGAAGCAAGCGGCCCGATGGTCCGTCGCTACTCTATCGAGCTTGGGCACCTCATTTGAGCAGGTGTCGGTCGCATAGCCGCAACGTGGATGAAAAGCGCATCCTGTCGGCATGCGCATCAGGCTTGGAGGGCGCCCGGCAATCGGCTTCACATCAGCTTCGGCACGGTCGACGCGCGGGATCGAGTGAAGCAATGCCTGCGCATAGGGGTGTGCCGGTGTGTCGTAGAGAGCGTCCACCGGCGCGTCTTCGACGATGCGGCCGGCGTACATGACGCCGACGCGGTCTGCGATGCCTGCCACCACACCAAGGTCATGGCTGATGATGACGAGTGACGTGCCGGACTCCGCAACCAACTCGTTGAAAAGATCGAGGATTTGCGCCTGGATCGTGACATCAAGCGCGGTCGTGGGCTCGTCTGCAATCAAAAGCTTGGGTTTGGTCAAAAGCGCCATGGCGATGACAACACGCTGACGCATGCCACCTGACATCTCGTGTGGGTATTGTCGGAAGCGTGTTGCCGGATCGGGAATGCCGACCCGGTCGAGCATGTCGATGGCTTCTTTTTGCGCCTGCGCCCGTGTCGCACCGAAATGGACTTCGAGCGGTTCCATCAGCTGGGTCGAAATACGCAGTGTCGGATTGAGCGCGGTCATGGGGTCCTGAAACACCATGGTGATCTCGCGGCCACGCACCTTGTCGAGTTGCGCGGGCGACATTTGCAGCAGGTTTTGCCCGCCGAAACTGGCCGTGCCGTTCACATGTGCGTTCTTGGCGAGAAGGCCCATGACGCCCATCCAGCATTGGCTTTTGCCGGAGCCGCTTTCGCCGACGATGGCCAGTTTTTCGCCCGGCGCAACGTTGAGGTTCATATCGCTCACCGCGTGGACATAGCCATCGGGCGTGTGGAAGCGGACTGTGTAGTCGGAAATTGAAAGGAGCTGTTCTGCCATGTCAGCGGTCCTTAGGGTCAAATGCATCGCGAAGCCCGTCGCCGATGAACAAAAGGCTCAACAGCAGACCGACGAGGAAAAGCGCCGGGAATGTGAGCAGCCATGGCAGCACTTCCATGACCTCCGCCCCTTCCGATATCAACGTGCCAAGCGAGGTTAGTGGCTCTTGGACGCCAAAGCCGAGATATGACAGGAAGCTTTCTGTGACGATGATCTCAGGCACAGTCAGCGCGGCATAGATCACGACGGGCCCGGTGAGGTTTGGGATGATGTGGCGCAGGATGATGCCAAAAGTCGTTTGACCGCTGGCGCGAGCGGCTTCCACGAACTCCCGTTCTTTCAAGGCGATTGTCTGGCCGCGTACGATCCGCGCCATCGTCAACCATTCAATGGCGCCGATGGCGGCAAACAACAGGAACACATTGCGCCCAAAAATGACCATCAGCAGGATCACGAAAAGGATGTACGGCATGGCGTACATGATGTCGACGAAGCGCATCATTGCCTGATCCACCTTGCCGCCGATATATCCCGCCGTTGCGCCATAGAGCACGCCGATCGTGACGGACACGAAGGTGGCAATCAGCGCCACGAGCAGCGAAACGCGTGTGCCGTAAAGCGTACGTGCGAGCATATCGCGGCCGTTTTGGTCGGTCCCGAAATAATGCGCCGTCTCGATGGAGGGTGGGCTGCGAAGCGCGTTCCAGTCCGGCGTCTCATAGTCAAACGGTATGAAGAACGGACCGATGACGGCCGCGACCACTATCAAGACGAGGAGGACAATCGAGCACACCGCCGCCGTGTTGCGCTTTAGACGACGGATTGCGTCTTGCGTCAGCGACCGACCGCCTTTCGGTTCCGCATTCTCCAGAAACGTGTCTTCAAGCGCGGCGCGACGTGCGGAATAGAGGATCATTGCGTCCTCACTTTCGGATCGAGATAGGCGTAGGCGATGTCGACCAACAGATTGAGGATGACGATCAGCACCATGTAGAAAATCACGGTACCGAGCAC
>JBCBHR010000031.1:0-10721 GCA_038525365.1 Pseudomonadota bacterium
GGACTTCAAAGGTGCCGCGGTTATTCGGCTGGAGCGCAATTATCGCTCGACTGCACATATTCTCGGGGCAGCGTCTCATCTCATTAGCCATAATGAAGACCGGCTTGGCAAAACCCTTTTCACCGATGCCACCGATCCGGATGCACCCAAAGTCAAAGTGCATGCGGGCTGGGATTCAGAAGAAGAAGCGCGCGCCGTCGGTGAAGAAATCGAAAGCTACCATCGCGAGCAGCACAAATTGAATGACATGGCGATCCTTGTTCGCGCGTCGTTTCAGATGCGTGAGTTCGAAGATCGCTTCGTCACACTTGGTCTCAACTACCGCGTCATTGGCGGCCCGCGCTTCTATGAGCGCATGGAGATCCGCGATGCGATGGCGTATTTCCGTGTGGTCTGCCAACCGGCGGACGATCTCGCCTTTGAACGCATCGTCAACACACCAAAGCGTGGCCTTGGCGACGCGTCAGTGCGGCTGGTGCACGACTATGCCCGTCGCAAAAACATCCCCATGCTCGCAGCCGCCGCCGAATTGGTTGAGGGCGAGGAGTTAAAACCAAAGCCGCGATCTGCGCTGCGCGGCGTCGTGGAGAATTTCAAGCGCTGGGCCGACGTGCTCGACCGGACGCCACACGCCGAACTCGCAGAAACCATTCTTGAGGAAAGCGGCTACACCGACATGTGGAAAGCCGATCGCTCGGCTGAGGCGCCCGGCCGACTTGAAAACCTGAAAGAGCTCATCCGCTCCATGGAAGAGTTTGAAAGCATGCGCTCCTTCCTGGAGCACGTGTCGCTCGTCATGGACACCGAGCAAAATGAAGACATGGATGCCGTATCCATCATGACCCTGCATGCGGCCAAGGGCTTGGAGTTCGACACGGTCTTCCTGCCAGGATGGGAAGAGGGCCTCTTTCCGCATCAACGCGCACTGGATGAAGGCGGCAAATCCGGCTTGGAGGAAGAGCGCCGCCTCGCCTATGTCGGGCTCACGCGCGCCAAAAAACACTGTCATATCTGGTTTGTATCCAACCGGCGCATCCACGGTTTGTGGCAATCGACAATCCCCTCACGATTTCTTGATGAGTTACCCACAGCCCATGTGGATATCTCCGAGCCTCCGACAAATTACGGAGGCGGCGGCTACGGAACGTCCCGCTTCGACAAAATGGAGCCATTTGGCTCAAAGCGAAGCTCGCCCGGATGGCAGCGGGCCCAGGCAAATCAAACGTCTGCAACGCGTGAAAACTGGGGTTCACGCTCCGGAATGGGTGTCGAAAGGATCGGCTATGGCGAGGCAGATTCCGGCTTCGGCGCCGGGCGCGGCTCGGCCAAAACCCGTGTGATTGAAGGGGAACTCGTCGCCAAATCAGTCGCTGACACGCCGTCTGATTTTGCGATTGGCGACCGCGTTTTCCACCTCAAATTCGGCAATGGTAACGTGATGTCAGTTGAGGGAAACAAACTCACCGTCGAGTTCGACAAGGCAGGCCAGAAGAACGTTCTGGATGGTTTTATCGAACGCGTTTGACGCGTTCCCGCAACGTCAAACAACTGTTTCATTTTGAAACATTTTCGCTATCATCGCTGACATAACAACTAGTTGGAGGTGCTCAACACGGTTAGTTCGTCTTATCTGCCCCGTCGTAAGTTGGGGGCATGAAATGACAAACACACCTACACCGCGGACCGACGACAAGAGCCGTGATCTGCGCGAATTTTCTGAAAAGTTTCGGATTTTTGAGAGCGCATTAAAAACCAGGTCACTGCTTATCTCCAGCGGTTTCGCAACCGATCATGATACAAGCAAAATCGATGAAATATTGGATCGACTGGAAGCGAGCCTTCTGTCACAGCGCAATGACGCGGTAAATGAAAGTCTACCTGGCACCAAATTTTCAGAACACGATCGGTCTTCCACCATTCTCACAACGCAGGCTGCAACTCTGGCGAGCAGCAAAAGCGGCAACCAACTGTAAATTCATATCTTTCTGGGCTCAGTCTGGTCTGGACGCCAAGGGCGCTGAGATTGTTGCGACGACAATCCCGGTTGCATGGTCGATGAGATACGTGGCGTCCGGCTTCGCCAGCGTAGACCCAGCCATCGTATACGGCCTGCGTTCCGCAGGCTTAAAGACGATAGACATGAACGCCCTCGACGACGGCCCCATGGTAACTTTTGGCAATGCGGCTATGAAGGCTGGCGTCGGACGTTATGCAGTTATCTCGCCCAACCACGGCTCGAGTGGATTTCGCACCGTGACCACCTTCACGTTTGACGCGATCCCGGATGAAAATAGCGACGACAGTACCGCGCTCATGAGTGCGGTTCGTCAACAGGCCTATGCCATCGCCAAAGAGCTAGCAGGCCCGCAGCTCCAAGCGCCTGGAAAGTCCGCACTTCTCACAGATCGTGAACGCACCGTGCTGCGCCTCTCTGCGCAGGGCGAGACCTATGGCGAGATCGGCGAGATGTTAGGGATTTCCAAGTGGACGGTGGTGGCGCACATGAAGACGATCAACACGAAACTCGGGACACGTAACAAGTCCGAAGCCATTTCAAAGGCCATTGCCGAAGATCTATTATAGGTTGCAGTTTCTGAAAAGCACGTATAGGTTGCATTTCGACCACCGAAGGGAGTCGAGATGATACTTCACGTTGAAGGGCACGAACGAGACGCGTATTCACAACAGGTCGACCAGTATTTACGCCTGCGCAAACGGGTGTTTCACGATATGCTGGGCTGGGAAGTGCCGGTGCATGGTGACATGGAATATGACGAGCTTGACGACGCTCCCTGCACCTACACGCTATTCACAGATGCCGATGGCATTGTACGTGGTGGCGCTCGCCTGATACCAACCACACAACCAACATTGCTTTCGAGCTATTTCGGCGAATTGATGCCCGATGAGATCAACTTCATCGCGCCGGACATTTGGGAATCATCGCGCTATTGCGTTGATCACGACGTTGCCCAAGCCCGCATGAACTCGGGCTCCAAGAAGGCAACGCTTGGCGTGTCACTCGGCAACTACGATTATGCCATCAAAAACGGCATCTCGGCCTACCTCGCTGTCGTGGATGCGCGCATGTATATGCTCTCGCAAAAATACAGCATCGGTGTTGAAGAACTCACACGTACAACCATAAGCGGCAGCGACGTCGTATGCGCCTTCTACCCGATTAATGAAGAATCGGGGTCGGTCGCCGAAAAACTGCGCCCTATCATCACCGCGGCTGAACCAACGCCGAAAGCCGAGCGAGCGCCGCCCGAAGTCCACTGTGCGTGACGTTGAATGTGGCTGCGCTATGGCGCCAACCTAGGTGGCCGGTGTCGCGACTGCCTTGGTGTAGATGTGCCACGTGGCGTGGCCGAGCACCGGCAGGGTGATGAGCAGCCCAAGAAATGCTGGCATCATCGACAGGATTACGGCGAGCGTCACCAGCAGACCCCATCCGATCATGACCATCGGTGACGCAAAGACGGTCTTCACCGACGTCACCATCGCCGTGACGAAGTCGACATTACGATCCAGAAGCATCGGGATGGAAACAACCGTCACCGAAAACATGATGATCGCAAGAAACGCACCGACCACATGACCGACGGCCAGAAACCACAACCCATTGGACGTCGTGAACACGACTTCGGTGAAGCGCTCCAGCGTCGAAAACGATAGCCGTCCAAGGAACAGCGCAACCAGCAAGCGGACCTGGTACATCCAGATCCAGAAGATGAAGAGCATCACAAACGCCATCCATGCCATTTCGCGGCTGGACTGGATGCGGATGACCTGGAGTATCTCGTTCCAAGCCAAAGGTTCGCCCGATGCCAGCCTGCGCGAAACCTCATAGAGCCCGACAGCAGCAAATGGCCCGATCAGCGGGAAGCCGATCATGACGGGATAGATCATCCAGCTCTGCTCCCACACGAACAGCGACTGCACGATCAAAAGCCCGCCCAGCACATAGGCAAGCGCAAAGAAAATGCCGAATTGCGGCGCACGGCGAAAGTCCGCCCACCCCTTGGCGAGCGCGTCCTTCAGATCATCCACGGTTAGCTCATTGACGTCGGGCATCATGCTGACCGGCTTGCGTGCCGGTTGTGGCTCACTGGCTGCTTTGTCAGACATGGCTTCCTCCCTCACCCTGCGGCAAGCACTACATCATGCCAGCAGGTTATGCACGGCACGGCGCGTCTGCCTTGATCGGTATCAACGCGCACTTGGCATATCGCGCGCTCAGCCGTAAGCTGTCGTTATGGCGACACCTAAACCCACAAAGCGATCAACCCTTGGAAGTCCGTCACCGGAGTTTGTGATCGGTGGTGTGATTTTGGTTGTTGCGACGTTTGGTTTTGCCGGATGGTCGATGGCTGGCACAGACGTCTTCGTATCACTCGTTGAAGCGGGTCTTGCTTGGTGCCTTTGAACGCAATGTAAGCCTTTCGTCTGCGGCAACGCGACGATTGAACCGGCGCGATCCAATGACTAGCTATCCGCCATCGCCACGGAGGTTGATATGCGCTTTGTGTTTGCCGGACTTATTGGATTGATCGCTGTTACCGTTTTCGCCGCAACCATGATCACGCAGCGGGGGACAGATGGCGAAGAAGTGGTACAAGCCTATGGCGTTCCATTCGAGTTGATTGACCACAATGGAGATCCGATCACGCAAGACGCCTTTCGTGGCCAGCCATCGGCTGTGTTTTTCGGCTTCACACATTGCCCTGAAGTCTGCCCGACAACGGTTTACGAGATGGACGGCTGGTTTCGTGAGCTCGGCGATGAAGCCGCAGAGATCAAAGCCTACTTCGTGACTGTCGATCCCGAGCGCGACACACCGGAAATGCTCGGCACCTATCTGACATCCCAGTCTGACCGCATCACCGGCATCACCGGCGATCCGGAGCAAGTGCGCGAAATGCTCCGCGGCTTCAATGTATACTTCAAGAAGTTCGACGAAGACGAGTACGGCTACAACATGGACCACACGGCCTCTGTATTCCTGCTCGATTCCAATGGCGACTTCCGCAAGACCATCTCATATGGCGAGAATACAGAGACCGCGATCCAGAAATTGCGGGACCTCGCAAGCACTTAATGCCTGACACTTCCGGTTGCTTTTCAACCGCATAGCCGCATATCCATGATCTTCAGAACGGGCATGCGCCGGAGGTCGGGATCGTGGAGCACATTGCCATAAAACTGGCCTTTATCGGGGCTGCTGGCATCGCAGCGCAGTGGCTTGCATGGCGCTTCCGTTTGCCAGCCATTGTCCTTCTGCTCGTCGCCGGTTTCCTCGCTGGCCCGGTCACGGACTTCATCGATCCGGTTCGCGATTTTGGCGACATCTATAAGCCGGTCGTCGGCCTTGCCGTGGCGATCATTTTGTTTGAAGGCGGGCTGACGCTCAACTTCAAGGAAATCCAGGAAACATCCAAAGCAGTCCGCCGTGTGATTTTCATCGGCGGTCCCTTGGTTTGGATCGGCGGCACGCTGGCTGCGCACTTTGTCGGGGGTCTGGCTTGGCCGGTCGCCATCACGCTAGGTGCTGTGTTCGTCATCACGGGCCCGACCGTCATCATGCCGCTCCTGCGATCTGCCAAGTTGCAATCGCGCCCGGCTTCGGTGTTGCGCTGGGAAGCAATCGTCAATGACGCCATCGGCGCGCTCATGGCTGTCGTGGCGTTCGAGATATTCTTGGTGGTCTCCGGCCACCACGACGCAGAAAACGTATTCCTTTCGATCACATCGGGCTTCGTTTTCGCAGGTGCTGCCGGTTACGGCGCAGGCAAGGCGCTGGTTTGGGCGTTCATACGCGGCCATGTGCCAGACTATCTCAAAGCACCGGTCCTGTTTGCTGTCGTGCTCGCGCTGTTTGCAATCTCCAATGCACTGCTTGAAGAAGCCGGACTGCTGACGGTGACCATCATGGGCATCACGATGGCGAATTCACGCATCGCCTCGCTGACGGAGATGCGTCGCTTCAAGGAGACGGTCACCGTCCTGCTCGTCTCCGGCCTGTTCATCCTGCTCACCGCGGCGCTCGATTGGGAAACTATAGCGCTCATCGACTGGCGCGCGGTCGCTTTTGTTGCCACCCTGCTCTTCATCGTCCGCCCGGTCGCCATCGCGATTGCAACAATTGGCACTGAGCTGTCTTGGAAAGAACGCTTGCTGGTTGGATGGATCGCGCCGCGCGGCATCGTTGCAGTGGCAGTCACCGGCATTTTTGGCGCAGCCCTTGCGAGCATGGGCGTCGCAGACGGCTCCAAGATGATTGCGTTCACATTCGCAGTCGTCGTTGGCTCGATCCTGCTGCACGGCTTTTCGCTGATCCCCTTGGCAGCCTGGCTCGGTCTGCGCTCCAGCGCCAAGCCCGGCATCTTGATCATTGGCGGTTCCCGTTGGGCGACCGCCTTTGCAAATAAGCTCACCGACATGGAAGTGCCGGTGACGATCTCGGATGCGAACTGGAACCACATCTCAGATGCCCGGCTGGCCAACCTGCATGTGCACTATGGTGAGATACTCTCCGAACACGCCCACCATCATCTTGACCTGAACCGCTATGCAACGCTGATCGCGGCGACTGACAATGATGCCTATAACGCGCTGGTTTGCACCGATTTCGGCCCGGAGATCGGCCGCGGAAACGTCTACCAACTCGGTGACCAATCAACGAAGACAGAGCGTCAGACCATCAACTTCACGCTCGGCGGCGTCCAGCTCTTCAAACCGGGCCTGACATTGCGCGATTTGCAGGCGCATATGCGGGACAAATGGGTATTCCAATCGACGCGCCTCACCGACGAATACACATTTGAGCAGTTTTCGGAAAACCGCGCCGAAGGTTCGCGCATGGTCCTGTGGCGCAAGCCTGACGGGCGGCTGATCTTTGCCAGCAATTGCGCCGGTGCGTCGCCGCAAACAAATGATGTCATCCTGACTTTCACGCCGCCGCGTCCGGATAAAACCGTGCAATCCGAAAAGGACACCATTCCCGATCCGGCATTGCCCGCCTAGGACATCAGCGAGATTGATCGGAGCGGAACATGAGTGACGGCAGCGGACAGGTCAGGCTGGTGGTGAGTTTGGAGAAGGCGCAAGCGCATGCGTTCTTTGATGCGCTGGAGCCCGTGCTTGAAGACGATGGCTTTGCCGCATCGATCTTTGAAACCTTCGAAGACAGCGGCGTTTTCGAAGTGTCGGTCTATGTGCCCGACACTCAGGACCAGCCGGAATTGGTATCGACGTCCATGCGCGCCACGCTCGCTGCATTGGAATTGGGCGCAACCGTCGCGCAAGAAGCCGTACCGGACGAAGACTGGGTCACAAAATCATTGGAAGGATTGCCGCCGGTGCGCGTGGGCCGCTTCGTCATCCACGGATCACACGACCGCGATGCTGTGCGCTCCGGCGATGTCGGCATCGAGATTGAAGCCGGACAGGCTTTCGGCACGGGCCACCATGGCACCACGGCTGGCTGTCTGGAGATGATGTCCCGTGTGTTTGAAAGGCGTGAACCAAGTCGCGTGCTCGATCTCGGAACGGGAAGCGCGGTGTTGGCCATCGCGGTGGCCAAAGCATGGAAAGTGCCGGTCTTGGCAACCGACATTGACCCCATTGCCACACAGGTCGCGCGCGACAATGCGCGGCTCAACGGTGTGCACGGAATGGTGTGGTGTGAGACGGCACCCGGGTTTCACCACGAAGCGATACGCAGTGAGGCGCCGTTTGACGTGATCATTGCAAACATTCTCGCAAAGCCATTGATGAAAATGGCACCGCAAGTGGCCCGCCACGTTACGCGCGATGGCGATGTTATTTTGTCAGGTATCCTGTCCGAACAGCGCCAACGCGTGCTGGCAGCCTTTCGACAATCCGGTCTTTATCATGTCAAAACGCTGTGGCGCGAAGGGTGGGTGACCCTTCATTTGCGCGCCACAAGTCAGTGCTGAATTCAGCGTCCAATGCGCTTGCGGTCGATGCCGTGTGCCTTGAGTGTTTCTTCGTCGATCATCGCGAGCGCGCTGTTGATGTATTTGTCAGCGGTGCGCGAGCGGGCGACAACCATGGCGTCAAAGGCAGAGCGGAAGAAATTTTTGCGGTCAGTCATTGGAAACTCCTGTGGCTTCTCGTGAAACGAAGATGGGTGATGCAATTGCGTTCCGCTACGGCCAAAGGCGCAATGCAGCCATGCGATTTCGCATGTGCGAACAATCGATGTTGCAACGCAAAATTCACATCTCGACCAGTGCGCTGATTGATCGCCACCGAACCTGTCGCTACGGAGAAGTGGGGAGAAACGATAATCGATGTTCCAGACCTTTGACGTAAAAAGCGATCCATCAACGGGCCCGGCGCGCCTTGCCGCCCTGCGCAACAAGATGACTGACCTCGGTGTTGACGCGTTGTTGGTGCCGCACGGTGATGAGCACCAAAACGAGTATCTGCCGCCACGTGCCGAACGCTTGGCTTGGCTCACTGGCTTCACAGGATCGGCTGGTGCCTGTCTCGTTTTGGCTGACAAAGCTGTCGTTTTCGTCGATGGCCGCTACACGCTGCAAGCACGAGACCAAACGGATGCCGGCGCCTTCGAAATCGGTGACTTGATCTCACAAGGTCCAGTCAAATGGCTTGAAGCCAACGCCAGAAAGCGCATGAAAGTGGCCTTTGATCCTTGGCTGCACAGTGCCGCCGCCGCCACCAATCTCAAACGCGCTGCCGAGGCTGTGGGCTTTGAGCTTGTGGCGCTCGATGACAATCCGCTTGATGCGATTTGGACCGATCAACCTGCTTTGCCAGCCGAACCGGTGCGCATCCAACGCAAGGAGCTGGCGGGAACAACGGCCAAATCCAAATTGCGCGACATCCAAAAAGCGGTGCGCGCGCAAAAGGCTGATGCTGTCATCGCGACCGATCCCACGTCCATCTGTTGGCTTTTCAACATCCGAGGCAATGACGTGACGCATACGCCGCTTGTCTTGTCATGGGCGATCATCCCCGCGCGCGGCATGGCGCAGTTGTTTCTCGATGAAGCCAAACTCGGGATCGAAGAAAACGCCTATCTGACGCAACTGGCCGACCTGCATCCCTATGCAGATTTCGCAGACGCCATCGACGCGTTGGCCAAACGCGCAAAAATCGTCATGGTCGATCCAAACCAATGTGCCGAAGCGATCACAAAGAAGCTGGAAGTCGGCGGCGTGGAGCTCCTCAAAGAGCAGGATCCCTGCGCCCTGCCTCGCGCCTGCAAAAACCGCGTGGAACTGAAAGGCGCAACCGAAGCCCACAAGCGCGATGGCGCAGCCATGGTGACATTTCTCGCTTGGCTCGACGCGCAAGATGCGGACACGCTTGACGAAATCAGTGTCGCAAAAAAGCTGGAGGCATGCCGCGCCGAGACTGGCAAGCGGCTCGATGTGCCGCTGCGTGATCTCTCCTTTGACACGATCTGCGGTTCCGGGCCGAACGGAGCCATCGTCCACTATCGCGTCACCGAAGCCACCAACCGCCGCATGAATTCCGGCGAGTTGCTGCTCATGGACTCAGGTGCGCAATATGACGACGGCACAACCGACATCACCCGCGTGATCCCGCTTGGCAAACCAAATGATGAGTACCGCCGCCACTTCACACTGGTGCTGAAAGGCATGATCGCCATATCAGAAGTGCGCTTTCCCGAAGGCACCCGCGGCGTCGATCTCGACGGATTGGCGCGCCGCGCGCTTTGGGCGGAGGGCCTTGATTATGGCCATGGGACGGGCCACGGCATCGGCTCCTACCTCGCGGTCCATGAAGGCCCCCAAAACATCTCAAAGCGCGGTATGGCCTCATTCCAAACAGGCATGATCGTCTCCAATGAACCCGGCTACTACCGAACGGGCAGCCACGGCATCCGCATTGAAAACCTCGTCTATGTGAAACCCTCAAAAGTTCCGAAGAATGGCGGAGAGATACCCGTCCATGCTTTTGAAACACTCACGCTTTGCCCCATCGACCGCCGTCTCGTAGACCGCAAACTCCTGTCGAAACAAGAACGCCGATGGCTGAACCGCTATCATGCAAAAGTTAGGCGGACCCTGACGCCATTGCTTGAAGACGCCGACACCATCGCGTGGCTGGAACAGGCAACGAACCGGATTTGATCAAGTGCCAAGCAACGAGCGAAACACCAACACAGCGATCCACCCGACGGCAAACATCCCCAGCGGCGGCAAATAGAACGCGGCGACACCGGCGATGATGAGCGCCGCCTGATCGGCGAGTGACCCGAAGGCCAGCGACGGCACGACGATGGTGGTCAGCACCGCCGCAGGCACCGCGTTCAGCGCTGCTTCCACGCGCGGCGGTATCTCATTGAACCGGGATAGCACGATGTGCCCCGCAGCCCGCGTGGCATAGGTCGCAGACGCCGCCGCGATGATGATCCATACGGTCGTGCTCATTTCAGACAACCATCCGGTGATCTTTTGGCAGGCCGATGATCGCAGCCGTGACAATGCCCGCAATCCCACCAATTGAGACATGCCAAGGCGAGCCGATGAAGTGATGCGCAGCGACAGCCGCCACCGCACTGACTGCCACAACAGGCAGCCAATTGGCACGTTTTCGGAACGCCAGCACCAACGACAAGAAATAGATCGGCAACAGCATGTCGACGCCATATTGCTCAGGGTTCTGGATCAGCTGTCCAAAATACGCACCCACAAATGACA
>JBCBHR010000032.1:0-10476 GCA_038525365.1 Pseudomonadota bacterium
GCTGCCCGCCGCAACTCATTCAGCCGCAGGCATGCGGCGCTCGCCGCGACCGCAGCCGGTGCAAAGTCCTGGGCAAGGCGATGCGCCTCAAGTCCGGCCTGTTTGGCGCGCGTGGGGTTTGCCTCGACATTGTCCTGCGCAATGGCGGTTAAAAGCACAGCGCGTTTGCGCTTGCCCGCATCGCGGTCAATCTGCTTGGCGTTGGTCTGCTGATCGACGAGCCGCAACGCGCCATCCCAGTCGCGGCTGCTGGTTTTCATATCAAGCGCAGCTTTCGACGCCCACGCCAATTGAGGCGCAAGTTCGGCGGCTTTTTCCGCATAATGCTTTTGCGCTTCGCGATCGCCGAGCCGCTGCGCTTCCATATAGAGCCCGCGCAGACCAAGATCGCGCAATTCTGGATCATCCAGCATGGCCTCAAATTTTGAGCGCGCATCATCGTGCTTGCCTTCCAACATGACGGCTTGCGCATCCAGCAGCTTCAACAAGGGCTCAGATGATGACACTAACAGGCCGTCTGCGCGCTTGAGCATTTTGTGGGCCGTCGACGGGTCACCGGCACCGGCAGCAATAATGCCGGTCGACAGCGCCTGATACCCACGGTCGCGCCGACGTGACCGGAAAAACCGGTTCATGCGCTGCGGCGAGGTAAACACAACACGAACAAGCCACCAGGTGAACATGACCGCGACGATGGCGGCTGCGAGCGCGACGGCGGCAACCATCAGCGAAAAGCTGATTTCCTGACCCGCGACAGTGACAACCACATCGCCCGGCGTGTCGGCGAGAAGCGCAAAGCCATAGCCAAGCGCGAGGACGAGCAGAAGGAAGAAAAGAACTCTGAACATTATCCGGCTCCCGTCACTGATCGTCGGTGGACGTAGTGCCACTGCCACCGGCGGCGGCCATCGCACCGGTCAAAATGTTAGCGATGAGCATATCAACTGTCTGCCGCGCGCGCACCTCGTCCGCAAATCCTTGCGATGCCGTTTTCGCCGCGTCTGGAAGCGCATCCCATTCTTCAAGTGCGGTGGCCAGATCCGCAGCGCGCAAGCGTTGCTCTATCCGCGCGGCAACCGCACCGGGCGTATCACCTTCAACCTCACCCACCGGACGCACTTGCACCAAGCCCCGCGCGCTCGCCATCAAACGGTCCGCCATGGACGCTTCGCCATCTAGGCCCTGCCCGGCAGCGATGATGGCATTGGCGACCACTGGAAAGCCCTCAGACAATTGCGTCACCGTCGGCACACCCGACGCCGCATAATCGCGAAGTGTCGACACATCATCGGCAACGCCATCCGCGGCAACCGTCGAATAGGCTTCCAACTCGGTCGCAAAAGCGCCACCACGATCAACCGCATTTTGCAGGCTGGACGCGGCAAAGGCCCGCGCAACCGCTGTGCTGTCCGCGCCACCGGCGGCCACCTGTTCGCCAAGCGAAGCAACGGATTGCTCCACCGCATCAAAGCGACCAGTCGTCTCTTCCCGCAGCGCAGTGAGATCACCGGCAATCGCATCCGCGCGCTCACCAACGCTTGAAAGCGTGCCTTCGACCTCACCGATCCGTGTTTCTATCGGTGCAAAATCAATGTCGGGAAGATCAACCTCAACGGCTGCGAGCTCTGCGATTTGGGTCTCAATGCCACCGACCTGCTCAGTCAGGGCGGTGATCTGCGCGTTGACAACTTCAAGCGCTGCGCCGTCGCCTGCCTCTCCACCGCTGATGGCCGATGATACGGTCGTCAACGTCTCGCGGGCTTCGACGAGCTGTTCGTTGAGGGACGCCAGTGTCGAGGCATTTTCATCGCTCTTGGCCGCTGCCGTTTCGACTTGGGCGACCAGTTCGGCAGGTATCTCCACCGATGCTGGCTCACTCGGCAGGCTGTTCAATTGTTGGCGCAGCGCCTCGATGTCCGCCGTCAGCGGGGAAAGATCGACGGGTTCCGGCATTTCGATGGCCGGAGCTGGTGCAAGGCTCGGCAACACACCGGTCCATTGCAGACCCGCGCCGCCAAGAAGCGCCAGCAACCCGCCAATGACACCGCCGGTGACAGCGCCGCCGCGACCACCCGATGCGTTTGCTAGCGGGGGAGATGGTGGTGGCGGAGGCGGAGGCGCGGTCGCTTCAATGGGCTCGCGCTCTTTTTCATTATCTTCCGAGTTGGTTTGCTCGGCATCGCCTGCATCGGTTTGGTCGGTCGGACGGTCGCTTGCGTCACCAGAAGCCGTCTCGGCATCGCCGGCATGCTCAACATTGGCATCGGAACCGGGATCAACGACCGCGTCAGCAGCCTCGCCAACCATTTCGTCCTCGACGCGCTTGGCATCCAGATCAATGGTCACCGGTTTGCGTGTGCTGCGCCCGCTGGCGCGTTTGCGTGGACCTGTCGCCATATGCACTCTCCCGAAATACGCATGTTGCAGCTCTCATCGCCGCTCCGATTGGAGCAAAGCAACCCAGTTTTTCGCACTCAAGCGCGCGGTGCGAAAAAATGTCGGCGCACTGCATCCAACATGGCATCGGCATCCGGCGCTTCAGCGACCAGAACATGAATTCCCGAGCACGGCTGCAGGGTCGAAGCCGCACGGTCAGAAATCGCAAAAACAGGTGTCTTATCAGCAGCTTCCGGCAAAGCCAACCGGGTCAGAAGTTCAGCCAAAATAGCGGCTGAAACACTGGAATAAACCATGATCGCATCGACCCTATGAGATACCAAAGCATCCTGCCATTTATCAGTTAATTGACTGACTTTTTTGGTGTTGTAGGTTTCAAGAACAGTGCAGGCGATTTGGCGGCGTGCCAATTCAACCTCAAGCGTATCGCGGCGGACATGACCGCAAATGTAAAGTGCACGCTGGGCCAGCTTTGGCTCATTAGCCATCCACAAAACGAGGTGGTCGACATCAGGCTGCACGGTCAGGACATTCGCCAATCCCCGCTTGCGCGCCTCAACCTCTGTCGCCGCACCAACGAGAGCCAGCGGCATGTCGGTGATGCGTGACAACACGCGGTCCGGCACATAGGTGATGGCTTTTGCGCTGGTGGCAAAGACGATTTGGGCGGCGTCGATCTCCAGAAATGGAAAATGGGAAGCCGACAATCCGACAATCTCAGTGAGCGGAAAGAGCACGGGCTCCGCACCCATCGCACGCAATGCCGTCGCCGTCTCTCGGCCACCGCGCTCCGGGCGGGTGACCAGTATTGTCGGTTTTCGGTTCTCGGCGGTCATTCCCAATCGTCAAAGAAGGAGGCACCGGCTGCCTCGCGCACCACATCGGCCGCAGCCTTCCCGATCGCCGCCGCATTGTCGACCACGCCGCTCTCCGTCGCGTCATGCGCTTCGGAGCCATCGGGCTTGAGGATCATGCCGTAAAACCGGATCGCGTCGCCGTCGACCGTCGCATGACCGGCAATCGGCGTGCGGCAAGAACCGTCCAGCGCACCAAGAAATGCGCGTTCGCAGGTCAGTGCCGTCGCCGTTGGCGCGTGATTGAGAGGTGCAACGAGCGCGTCGGTGCGCGCATCGCCATCGCGGCCCTCGATGCAGATCGCACCCTGACCCGGCGCAGGCGGAAATGCGTCCATGTCGATCAACTCGGTGATCACATGGCCAAGCCCAAGACGCCGCAAACCTGCATTGGCCAACAATGTGGCATCCGCCTCACCGCCCTGAAGCTTGCGCAATCGCGTCTGCACATTGCCGCGAAATCCGATTACCGTCACATCGGGCCGCGCGCGACGAACCAAGGCTTGGCGCCGCAACGATGATGTTCCGACCACGGCATTGCGCGGCAATTCATCAAGGCGCGGTGCCGCAACACCGATCAAAGCATCGCGTGGATCTTCGCGCTCCAAAAAGGCCGTGATCGTCAGGCCGTCGGGCAAAACCGTGGGCATGTCTTTCGATGAATGCACCGCGATATCGATGCGGCCATCAAGGAGTTGTTCTTCCAATTCCTGCGTGAAGAGACCCTTGCCGCCGACTTCGGCCAAGGGCCGATCGAGGATGCGGTCACCCGCCGTCGAAATCACAACAATGTCGATCTCGTCCGGCGACATGCCATGCGCCGCAACCAACTGGTCGCGCGTTTCATGGGCCTGAGCCAGCGCAAGCGGGCTGCCGCGCGTTCCGATTTTCACCCGCCCGTAGTCACCTGCCACTGATTTGCAACCTTCCCGATCCGTGTTAGGCGCTCACTAACGCGTTCATCGCAAAGCGACAATCAGGCACAGGCATTTTGTTCACCGATGGCGGACGCCACCAAACCGCGCGCCGGTCAACCACTCACAGTTCTCGCAATCGAGACCAGTTGCGACGAGACGGCAGCCGCAGTGGTGAAGCTAGGCGCTGACGGGAATGGCGTCATTGCGTCCAACCTCGTTTACAGCCAAATCAATGAACACGCCGCCTTCGGAGGCGTTGTCCCGGAACTGGCGGCACGTGCGCATGTTACCCGACTGGACCGGCTGACAAAGGCGGCCCTTGACGATGCCGGTTTCGAACTGGACGACATCGACGCCATCGCCGCAACCGCGGGCCCGGGCCTCATCGGCGGCCTGATCGTGGGCACGATGACCGCGCGCGCCATCGCGCAGGCCGCCAACAAACCCTTCATCGCGATCAACCATCTGGAGGGCCACGCGCTGACGCCGCGGCTGACCGACGCCGTGGCTTTCCCTTACCTTTTGTTGCTCGTCTCCGGCGGACACACGCAGATCCTGCTGGTGCGCGGTGTCGGCGAGTATGAGCGCTGGGCGACAACCATTGACGACGCGCTTGGTGAAGCCTTCGACAAAACCGCAAAACTGTTGGGCCTGCCCTATCCGGGCGGTCCCGCTGTCGAGCGCGCAGCCTCATTTGGCGATCCGAAGCGCTTCGCACTTCCAAGGCCACTTTCCGGTGAAGCGCGGCCCGACTTTTCGTTCTCGGGCCTCAAATCAGCCTTGCGAAAAGAAGCGCACGCGCTCGGCGACCTGAGCGACAAGGACGTTAACGATTTATGCGCCAGCTTCCAGCACGCGGTCACAGAAACGCTACGGGAGCGGGTGGGCAAATCGCTGGCACGGTTTCGCGCTGAGATTGACACCCCAAAGCCGACCTTGGTGATTGCCGGTGGCGTTGCCGCCAACGCGGCAATCCGTGCAACGCTGGACGAATTGTCCGCGAGCCACGGCATGGCGAGCGTCGCGCCACCGCTCAATCTGTGCACCGACAATGCGGCCATGATTGCTTGGGCTGCCATTGAGCGCATACGGGCACAACGCGTTGATCTCGAAGCGGTCTCGCCACGGCCCCGTTGGCCCTTGGATGAAGACGCAGCGCCGCTGATCGGCTCTGGCCGTAAAGGCGCCAAGGCATGACGGATCGCGTCATTTCGGTCGCCGTCATCGGCGCCGGCGCATGGGGCACAGCGCTCGCCCACGCCATGGCATCGAACGGCATCAAGACCCGCCTTTGGGGTCGCGACAACGAAACGCTTGTCAGCATTCGTCAGACCCGGACCAATCCCAAATACCTTCCCGGTATCGCGCTCCACGAAGAAATTGAGGCGACCGAAGCCTTGGGCGACGCCTTGCAGGGCGCAACGCATGTCTTGATGGCGGTGCCAGCGCAGACTTTGGGCGAAACCACACAACGCATGCGCCATGTGGACATCAATCCAGCGACACCGGTCATCAGTTGCGCAAAGGGGCTCGATGAAAGGACCGGCGAGCGCATGTCCGAGATCTTGCACAAAAGCCTGCCCAAGAACCCCATCGCGGTTCTGTCCGGGCCCAGTTTCGCCCGGGATGTGGCATCGGGCTTGCCAACCGCGGTCACCCTTGCAGCCGCATCCAAAGCCAACGCGCTGGATATCTGCAACGCATTGTCCTCACCGCGTCTTCGGCTCTATGCCAATGATGACCTTTGCGGCGTTGAATATGGTGGCGCGATTAAGAACGTGCTCGCCATCGCGGCGGGCATCGTTGAGGGAAAGCGCTTGGGCGACAGCGCAAAGGCGGCGCTCATCGCGCGCGGTTTTGCAGAGTTGCAACGCATCGCACTTGCGATGGGTGGGCAGCCGCAGACGCTCGCCGGACTTTCAGGATTGGGCGATCTGATTTTGACGTGTGGATCGCGCGAAAGCCGAAACTTCTCCTTTGGCGTTCAGATCGGCGAACATGGGCTGAGCAAATCTCCAAAGCTGGTCGAGGGAGCGCATACGGCAAAGATTGCTGCCAAAATTGCCAGAACCAACGGCATCAGTGCGCCCCTGGTGACCACCGTCGCGCAAATCTTGGCAGGCGAAATGTCGGTTGATGACGCCATCACATCACTGACAATGCGGGCTGTAAAAGCAGAGAACGATTGACTGCCACGCCACCATTGCTACCTGCCGACCCAGCATCTAACAAATGAGTGGGACCCATGGCGAATTACTGGCTCTTCAAATCCGAACCGTTCAAATGGTCATGGGAACAGCAAAAGGCCAAGGGCGACGCCGGTGAGGAATGGGACGGCATTCGCAACTACCAAGCACGCAACAACATGCGAGCAATGGAGATCGGCGACAAAGGCTTTTTCTATCACTCCAACGAAGGCCTCGAAGTCGTGGGAATCGTCGAAGTCTGCAGCGACATTCACCCGGACTCGACCATCGACGATGAACGCTGGGAGTGCGTGGACATCAAAGCCGTCTGCGACATGCCAAACCCGGTCACGCTGAAGGACGTCAAAGCCAATCCGGCGCTTGCGGAGATGGCGCTTGTCACCTCCATGCGATTGTCGGTTCAACCGGTGACGGAAGCGCAGTGGCTGGAAGTCTGCCGGATGGGCGGGCTCGACAAGCCGCCTATGTAAAGCGCGGGCACATCACGCCTGACGCAAAACGCTAATGCGCGTGTCAGGCGTCAATACGGCCACAACTTTGCGCAGATCGGGCAGAGAAAGCGCGATGCATCCTTGTGTTGGCGGATAGCCGGGTTTTGCCGCATGCAGGAAAATCGCGGAGCCTCGATTGCGTGACCGCATCGGCGGCATGTTCCAGTCGAGCACGATGCACAAATCATAGAGCACATCGTCACGCATCATCGTCTCGTGTGATGCTGAAATTGGCAGCGTGACCGGGGTGTTATAGGCAGGATGAGCGCTGGCATCGCACCAACCGTCGCGCGGGCCGATGGCACGCAAATCAAGCGGCGATGCAGGCGGCATGCCCAGCCGGTCGGCGCGCCAATATCCCCACAACGGCCGCATCACGGCATGGGCCGGTGTCGCGCCATCGCCTTCACGCTTAAAAACCGTTGTCCCCGTTCGGCCCAAAGCGCATCGGAACACACGATTTTCGTCCAAATGAAGCAGACCTTCGCCCAAAGTCCCGGGTTTTCGCCTCACGCTGATGTGTTCAAACATGAACGTCCATGGCGTTGCCTAAATTGGTGGCAAAGATCAGTTGACGTTTTGTGAGTTTCATACCCAAACTCACACAAAAAACAGGGCGATTTGCAAGCGCCAAAAGTGTTGGAAAATCAATGAGCACCAAGACCATCCTTCTTGTCGACGATGACGACGACCTTCGCGAAATCCTCAATGAGCAACTCTCACTCTATGAGGAATTCCATGTCCTTCAGGAGGCATCGGCCACAAAGGGCGTTCAGACCGCGCGCGACAACATGATCGATCTCGTGGTCATGGATGTCGGCCTGCCGGATATGGACGGTCGCGAGGCCGTGAAAATCCTGCGCAAAGGTGGTTTCAAAGCACCAATCATCATGCTGACGGGCCACGACACGGATTCCGACACCATTCTCGGTCTTGAGGCTGGCGCAAACGACTATGTGACCAAGCCGTTCAAGTTTGCGGTTCTTTTGGCACGTGCGCGCGCGCAATTGCGCCAACACGAACAGAGCGAAGATGCGACGTTCACCGTCGGGCACTACACTTTCAAACCGGCACACAAACTGCTGGTCGAAGGCGATGGTACGAAAGTTCGGCTGACCGAAAAAGAAGCCAACATCATCAAATTTCTCTACCGGGCGGGTTCACGAGTGGTCTCGCGCGACACGCTTCTGGAGGAGGTCTGGGGCTACAATTCCGGGGTGACGACACACACTCTGGAAACGCATGTCTATCGGCTGCGCCAGAAAATTGAGAAAGACCCGTCCAACGCGTCGATCCTTGTGACGGAAAGCGGCGGCTACAAGCTGGTTCCCTGATCACCAAGCCCGCGCACTGACGGTAAGTTCGACGCCATCTGCATATCGTCGCACGTCAATTGCGCGCGGTGAAGGCTTTGCACCGTTTGGCAAAGCGTATAAGCGTCCACCCGAGCAAGGGACGAAGAACACGCCAAGTGTCTCTGGATGATGACATCGATCTGATCGCCTCGGCGCCGGTGTTTGCGCAATTGAGTGCGGAACAGCTGCGGCTGTTGGCATTTGGCGCCGAGCGCATGACGTTCCGTTCCGGGCGCACGATCTTCCGCCAAAACGACGCCGCCGATTGCGGGTATGTGATCGCTAACGGCACCATCCATTTGTTTGTCGAAACCGAACAGGGTGCGAAATTCGTCAAGGAAATCGGCAGGCCATCGCTCGTCGGCCAAATTGCGTTGATCACACAGACCGACCGGTCGACGACGGCGGTGGCCGACACTGACTGCGCGCTCCTCAGGATCAACCGCTCACTGTTCCAACGCATGCTGCGCGAGTATCCGGAAACCGCCGCCGCCATCCATGGCTATCTGCGCCGGGAATTGGAAACCATGCTCGCCGACATCGGGAAGCTGCAATCGCGCTTCGCCGTCGTGCGAGATCTATGAACAACCGTTAAATCGCGAAGCGCGCAATCACCGGCACATGGTCGGAGGGCTTTTCCCAGCCACGGGCAGGCGTCACGATGTCCATGGATTTCAGGGCATCGCCAAGCCACGGCGTACCCCAGATATGGTCCAACCGGCGGCCCCGGTTCGAAGCCTGCCAATCGCGCGAGCGATAGCTCCACCACGAATAAAGCACCGCGTCAGGCCCGTAGTACCCGCGTACCAAATCGGCCCATCCCGCGCTCTCACGAATGCGATCCATCAGCTCGGTCTCAACAGGCGTATGGCTGACGACTTTCAGCAATTGCTTGTGGGACCACACATCTTCGGGCAGCGGAGCGATGTTGAGATCACCCAGCAAAAGCGCGCCATCGGCATCGGCAGCGTCGGCGCGCACATCGGCCATCTCGTTTAGAAATTTCAGCTTGTGGTCGAACTTCGGGTTGATCGCCGGATCCGGCTCATCGCCACCGGCGGGCACGTAAAAATTCTCAATCGCCAACCGCTTGCTGCCAACCTTCACGCAGCACCGCACATGACGGGCATCGCCCATTTGGCAAAAGTCGGTGCGTGTGATGTCTTCCAACGGCATGCGCGATACGGTGGCCACACCGTGGTAGCCCTTCTGCCCGTGCAACGCGACATGGTTGTAGCCAAGCTTGGCAAAAGCCGCAGATGGAAATTCTGCGTTCTGGCACTTGGTTTCCTGCAGACACAGCACATCGGGCGCATGATCTGTCAAAAACTGCTCGACCAAGCCGCGGCGCAGGCGCACGGAGTTGATGTTCCAGGTGGCGATTGAAAACGGCGTTGACGGCATCGGCGCGCGGCTCCTTTGCGGCCACGTGACCGGAGTGCCACCTCAAATGCAAGCGGCGGCACCTTTCCGGTTACCGCCACGCACACCATTCTGCCAATGCGGCTTGATCAGCGCTCCTGGCGCTCGCGCTCACGGCGAATTTTCTGGTAGTCGATGTCGAAGGTTTTGGGCCCGAACTTCACACCCTCTTCGACATTGAAGATCATGACCGTCGTGTCTTTGCCCTTGGCATCGCGAATGGTCCACTGTCGCAGATCAAACGTGTTTGGATCAAACATCATGGTGATCTGGCTGTCGCCGAACACCTGTTTGTCACGCATTACGATGGTTGTGAGATCGGCATTTTCTTCCACCGACTGGACACGCTTGCCCGTCAAATCAATGCGGTCGGCCAGCACCAACTGAAGCGGTGTCTTGTCGAGCGGATAAATGTCCCAGGTTTTCAGCTTCTTGTTGTTGACCACGACGCTGCGCCCGTCGGCGACAACGCGGATGTTTGACGGTTCCTCATAGAGAAACAACACGCGGCCCGGCCGTTCGATGAAAAATTTGCCACCGGTCTGTTCGCCGCTCGGACCAAACTGGATGAACTCACCCATCATGGTGCGCACACTGCTGAAATGGTCAGCGATCTGCTTTGGCGCGCCGGACGCGCTTGCGTCCATCGCGATCAGCATGGGCGCAGCGAACGCCACGCCCATCATGAGGCCAGCCGTCAGAAGTGTGCGGCGGGTTTTGTTGAGGATGTTCTGCATGTTGGTTCTCATCATCGCCCCATGATCCATGGTCGCTGTTTGTTGGTGCTTGGCTACGCGGAGACTTTGACTGCACTTTGACATGATTCGGCTGAT
>JBCBHR010000033.1:0-10319 GCA_038525365.1 Pseudomonadota bacterium
TTCGAAGAAGGCGACAGCGCCCAGCGCCGCCATGGCCATCAGCCAGCTCCAGGAGAAATACTTCAGCCGGTTGTCCCACCTGTTCAGGCTCAGATGCGCAAACATGAAGAGCGCCAGTGCCGAGACAATCGCGACTTCGCTGGCCGCACGCCAGCGCGGTAGATCGTCATTGGTGATCAGTCGGAATTGGCTGGCGAAGCCAAAATCAATCAGCACATAGCCAAGTGCCGCCCATGCCAAGAGCGCTGTCGCCGCGAAGCCAGCCGAACCGCGCACCACGAACAAGATCGTCAAGAAGAGCGCGAGCAGTCCCGAAATCCCGATCACGATGCCATGGTAGAGCGTGTAGGAATTGACGATGTCTTTGTATTCGTCCTCCGACCACAAATAGAGCTGCGGCAGTGCGGGTGAGGCCATCTCCGCAACAAGCGTGATGACAGCACCGGGATCCAGCGTAATGGCAAAAATGTCCGCATCGTCGGCTGGCACGCGTTCGAGCTGGAAGCCGGAGCTTGGCGTGATTGCCGCAATGCGCTGCGATCCAAGGTCTGGCCAAATCAAACCGGAGCCGACAAGCCGAAAGTGCGGCGCAACCAGTTGACGGTCAATCTGTACGTCACTGGTGTTTGTGAGAACGAAAACCGCCCAGTCACCCGCTGTCTCTGGTTGCGTCGCCTGAACTTCGACCGTCCGGACAATGCCATCCGCATCGGGTGCGGTGGACACGCGCAGCGCTTCGCCCCGGTCACGATAGGTGGTGACCGCGCGTGTCAGGTCTAAGGCAGTGTCATCCCGGCCAACGCTTATTGGCTCAATGTTCTGCGCATATGTCTCGACGAGCGCGAGCGTGAAAATCGCAATGATTGCCAAAGCGATGGAAACGACCATACGCCAAGACGAAGACATAGGTGAGCCAGCGCCTGTCACTGGTCGCCCCCGAGGACATGTGTCGGCGTCTCGCCATGGACGGGATTGATGCGTGAAAACAAAATGTGATCGCGCCAATCGCCGTTGATCTTCAAGTAGGAGCGCAAGACGCCTTCCTGTTCAAAACCGTTGCGGCGCAAAACTGCAATTGAGCGCGCATTGTCCGGCAGGCACGCCGCTTCAATGCGGTGCAAACCGAGGGAGGAAAAACCGAAAGTGCAGGCCAATCCCACCGCCTCGCTCATGAACCCGTGTCCAGCAAATCGCTGCCCAAGCCAATAGCCAAGCTGGGCGGACTGGGCGACACCGCGGCGGATGTTTCCAATGGTTATTCCACCCAAGATTGCGTCATCACCATGGCGACACACGAGAAATGGACGCGCTGTTCCAGCATCGATTTCTCGCGTGTAGCGGCGCAGGCGAGCGCGGTAGGCTGGTCGTGTCAGGTCCTGTTCATGCCAACGCGGCTCCCAGCGTTCCAGGTGAGAGCGGCTTTCCCGGCGCAGAGTTGCCCACTCCGGGTAGTCGTTGGCCGTCGCGTGGCGCAAAAAGATGCGCTTGCCGTCAATGACGGCATCTGGGCTGGAGCGCACGGAAAATGCAAACATCGACGCCCCCCTTTTTAGCGACAGCCCGACTGCATCAGGCGTTGACCGCCGCCTTGTGGGATGGCGCAAGGCCGGTCGCGAGCGTGGTCTGTATCGTGTCGGTGTCGACCAGCTTTTGAACCGGCCCCACGGCGGCAAGTGTCGGCGACGCGGACGCAAACATGCGCGTCGCAAGATCTGACAGCCGGTCGATGGTCAACGCATCCAGACGCGAAAGGAACTCGGAGGCATCGATCGGCCGTCCGTATAAAAGGATCTGACGCGCGATTTGTCCCGCACGTGAAGGCGCGCTTTCCGATGACATCATCAGGCTTGCGCGAAACTGTGCACGGGCCCGGTCCAGTTCTTTCTGCTCCAAAGTTTCCGGAATGCGTTGTAATTCGCCGACGACAAGATCGGTCAGCGCGGGGACATCATCCGCTTCTGTTGCGGCATGGATCCCAAAGACCCCGGTGTCAGAAAAACTCCAATGGAAGGCGTAGATGGCATAGCAAAGCCCATGTTTCTCGCGCACTTCCTGAAACAGCCGCGAAGACATGCCACCGCCGAGCAACATGGCGAGAACGTTGGACGCATAATAGTCGCGTGCATGGTAGGCGCGGCCCTCAAAGCCGAGCACAATCTGCGCGTCTTGCAAGTTCTTCACCTGACGGTTGTCGCCGCCGGTGTAGCTCGCCGGGCGGTGCAGAGCCGCTGCTGCGGGCTCCTGCTGTATCCCACCAAATTTGTCTTCAATCTGGCGCACAATCGCATCGTGGTCGACCGCGCCGGTCGCACAGATCACGATCCGGTTGCCGCAATACTCACGCGAGATGTAGTCGCGGATCATCGTCGGCGTAAACGCGTTGATGGTGTCGCGGGTGCCCAAGATCGGGCGGCCGAGCGGTTGCGAATGAAATGCTGTCTCCGTGAAACGATCAAAGACAAGATCGTCCGGTGTGTCGTTTGCCGCGCCAAGCTCTTGCAGAACCACGTGTTTTTCACGCGCCAGTTCGTCTTCATCGATGCGAGAATTCTGCAGGATATCAGCCAAAATATCGATGGCGAGCGGCGTGTCGTCTTTGAGGACACGCACAAAATAGGACGTGGTCTCAACGCTGGTTGCCGCGTTGATATCGCCACCCACATTTTCAATTGCTTCGGCGATATCGCGCGCGCTGCGCTCATAGGTGCCCTTGAACGCCATATGCTCCAGCATGTGGGCGATGCCGTGTTCATGGTCGAGTTCATTGCGCGTTCCGGCCTTGATCCAGACGCCGATGGATGCGCTTTCAACATGGTCAAATCGCTGCGTGGCGACGGTGATCCCGTTCTTGATGACAGTCGTTTTAACGTTCATGTGTTTCCTCACCCGGAGCTTCCGCGTCTTGTCATTGTGCGGCGCGTGTTTGCTCAAGGATATGAGTTTCCAACATTTTCAAGTCGTTTGGAAGTGGCACGAAGCGTTCCTCACGGTCCATGAGGTCGCCGAGCCAATCCGGCAGCGCGGGATGGATGCCGGCAGCGTCCTCGACCGCCGCCGGAAACTTCGCCGGATGCGCCGTGCCAAGCACCACCATCGGTACACTTGGATCATAATGCGGAGCACTCGCCACGTGCACGCCAATGGCCGTGTGTGGGTCCAGCAGGTAGCCGCCATTGCCGTGGTATTGGGCAATGGTCTGTGCTGTTTGCGCGACATCGGCCCGGCCAGCGCTGAAGTCTGAGCCAATGGCACGATGCACGCCTTCACCAAGATCAAATTGATGGGCTTGCTTCAATTGCTCCATGGCGTTGGCGACATAGGTCGCATCGCGGTCGGCGGCTTCAAACAACAGGCGCTCGAAATTTGATGAAATCTGGATGTCCATGGACGGCGATGTCGTCTTGACCACGCCGCGCATCTCATAAACGCCGGTCTTGATCGTGCGATCCAAAATGTCATTGTCATTGGTTGCGATGACCAGATCGCCGATGGGCAGCCCCATGCGCTTGGCGCAATAGCCCGCAAAGATATCACCGAAATTGCCGGTCGGGACGCTGTAGCTGATCGGCCGATCAGGCCCGCCCAGCGCTGCCGATGATGTGAAATAATAGACGATCTGGGCCATGATCCGCGCCCAGTTGATTGAGTTCACGCCTGACAATTTCGCGCTTCGCCGAAACTCCATGTGGTTGAACATGGCTTTGACGAGGGCCTGGCAATCATCGAAGTTGCCGTCGATGGCAAGCGCTTGAACGTTGGCGGCGGTCGAAGATGTCATCTGGCGCTGCTGAACCGGCGACACCCGTCCTTCGGGGAAGAGTATAAACATGTCGGTGCGGTCGCGCCCGGCAAAGGCCTCAATGGCCGCGCCGCCGGTGTCGCCCGAAGTTGCGCCAACAATCGTTGCGCGCTCATCTGCCTCCGTCAGCACATGATCCATAAGCCGTGCAATGAGCTGCATCGCCACGTCCTTGAATGCGAGCGTCGGGCCGTGAAACAGTTCAAGTACGAACATATTGTCCCGGATTTGCACAAGCGGACAGACAGCTTCATGCCGAAACGTCGTGTAGGCATCGCGCACGATTGTCTCAAATGTTGCGCGCTCGATCTCGGCCTCCACGAATGGCCACATCACCGTGATCGCGATATCGGCATAGGGCTTGCCGCGCATGGCGCGAATTTCGCCCTCTGAAAACTGCGGCCAGCTTTCGGGCAGATAGAGCCCGCCGTCGCTGGCAAGGCCAGCGAGGATGGTATCGCGAAATCCGAGCCGTTCGGCGCGGCCGCGTGTGCTGATGTAATGCAAAGTCTCGTCCGTGGGTTTGGTTTGTCTTGGATCGGTTGCGCAAAGACCGCGAGCTTGAGGTTGCACAAAATCCGGCGGAGCCTTATCGAAAATGCGCGCGCGCGTGAAGACCGCACGAAGGTGTAAATGCGCCGCGCGATGAACACTGTGCCATCATATTTGGCAAATAAGCCGCATCGGCGGAATGCAGGGAGTTTTGCGTGAGTAAATCGGTGCCATCGAATGCGTTAAAGTCAGTGACTGTGGGTCTGGGGCTTTGCCTTGCCGTTGCCGCCTGTCAGACAGGCACACCCGAAGACGTGCTTAACGTCGAAGAACAATTCACCGAGGCCGATCTGCGCGCCTATTGCCCACGGCCTAACCTTCTGGAAGGCACCGCATTCCTGCGCACGTTCACCAATGGCAATGATGGCAATTCCGATGAAATTGTCTACCAGGCAACAATCACCGATGTGACCCGCACCTGCCGCTATCGCAACGGTCAGCTTTTCATGACGGTTGCCGCAGCAGGACGTGTGGTGAATGGCCCCAAGGGCTCCGGCGGCCAACTCGATCTACCAGTCCGCATCGCCGTGCAACAGGGTGAAAGCGTACCTTACTCAACATTGGGTCGTCTTGATGTGACCGTTGTCCCCGGAGCAGGCGCAACCCAGTTCATCTACAAGGACGAGCAGATCGTCCTCGCCGAACCAAGTGAGCAGAATTTGGTTGTTTTGGTCGGGTTCGATGAGGGGCCATACAACACGCCGTGACGTGAAAGTTTTGCTTAACCACGTTTCCTAACGACGGATTCACCACGCTGCGTAAGAGTGCTGTGCATTAGTGTTCTTGCGTATCGGTGTCTCATGTCTCGCGTACATCTCGCCACGCCGCCCTTGGCGCCCGACCATACGGTGCCTGCGGTTCAGGTTCCCGCTTTTGCAAATTCGATCCTCCAAGGCGATTGCATCGCTCAGATGGAAGCGCTGCCGGAACACAGCGTCGACATGATTTTCGCCGACCCGCCCTACAATTTGCAGTTGGAGGGCACGCTTCACCGGCCTGACCAGTCCAAGGTTGATGCTTGCGATGACCATTGGGACCAGTTCAATTCGTTTGAAGCCTATGACGCGTTTACCGTGGCGTGGTTGCTCGCGGCACGTCGGGTGTTGAAGCCTTCGGGCACGATTTGGGTTATCGGCTCCTATCACAACATTTTTCGCGTTGGCGCCAAGATGCAGGATCTGGGTTTCTGGATTTTGAACGACGTGATTTGGCGCAAGACAAACCCCATGCCAAACTTCCGGGGTCGCCGTTTTCAAAACGCGCATGAGACCATGATTTGGGCGCTCCCGGACCAAAAGGCCAAGAAGTACACGTTCAACTATGAGAGCTTAAAGGCGGCAAATGACGATGTTCAGATGCGTTCCGATTGGCTGTTTCCCATTTGTCAGGGTGCAGAACGGCTGCGCGACGAGAATGGTGACAAGGTGCATTCCACCCAAAAGCCGGAAGCGCTGCTCGCACGCGTGCTGATGAGCGCCTCCAAGCCCGGCGACTTGGTCCTCGACCCGTTTTTTGGTTCCGGCACAACCGGCGCCGTCGCCAAGCGGCTCGGCCGAAACTATGTCGGCATTGAACGCGAGACAAAGTACATTGAGGCTGCGCAGGCGCGTATTGATGCGGTTGAGCCGCTTTCTATGCCAACGCTAAAGCTTGTGACGGGCAAGCGGGCTGAGCCAAAGGTCGCCTTCTTGACACTGGTGGAAAGCGGCCTCATTGAGCCGGGCACCGCGCTTTTCGACAAGAAAAAGCGTTGGACGGCGACCGTGCAGGCCGATGGTTCACTTGCGGGTTCCGATGGCGCTCAAGCCTCGATCCACCGCATGGGCGCAAAGGTGCAGGGTGCCGACGCATGCAACGGTTGGACGTTCTGGCATTTTGAAGCGACAGGCGGCGCTTTGGAACCCATTGACGAATTGCGTGCCGTCGTTCGGCGCAACATGGCCGCAGCGGGCGCTTAGACCGGTTCCAACAGCCCAAACTCTGCCAAAGACGATTTCAGTGCATCTTCGCCAATGAAATGGATGGCATGCCATCCATACTCGCGCGCAGCGATGACGTTTTTCTCAGAGTCATCGATAAACAGTGTCGTCGACGGGTCGAGTTCGAATGTCTCGGTGTGCAGCGCATAAATCGCTGGGTCCGGCTTGATGAGCTTCACGCGGCCTGACACGGTCACACCGCGCCCGCTGCGCAAGAACGGATACATTTCCTGCGCCTCTACAAACGTGTCCGACGCGAAATTGGTCAGCAGCGTGATGTCGCGCCCCGCTTCCAGCAGTTCGAGCAGGACGTTGACGGAGCCTTCATAGGCGTGCGGAACCATTTCGCGCCAGTGTTGACGAAACGCGCGGATCTCGGCCTCCCAATCGGGGTGCTTTTCGATCAGTTCCCCTTCGGCTTCTGCCCAGGATCGGCCACGGTCCTGTTCCACGTTCCATGGGCCTGTGCAGACATTGGCGAGAAACCAGGCTCGTTTTTCGTCATCAGGGATGATCCGCCTGAAAGGCAATTCTGCGTCATAGTGGATGAGCACTTTGCCGATATCGAATACTATATGACGAATGGTGGTCTCTTCGTTCATGATTGTCCCCTCGAATCACGACCGGGTAGACCACAGGCGATTACCTTTTTCATGACAGTTGGTAGGGCCTCACCGCCGATCTCATCGGTTGTCGACCACCATTGATGCGCGCCGATCTCCAACGCTGACGGCGCATCGTCCAACTTCCACACCGTTAGCGTCAGCGAGAAATGCGTGAACACATGTTGGATGTTTCCGCAATCAGTCCATGTAGCACCGGGAAGAGGCGAGGTGTTTGTGCCCGTTTCGCCGTCGGTTCGGGAGTTCCAAGCGGTGGTCGGCACTTGCGTCATATTGGCGAGCAAGCCGCTGGCCGACCTTTTCTCCAGCAGTATCGATCCGTCGTTACGCTGAATAATGTAGGCCGCGCCCCGCCGATGCGGCTTCTGCTTTTTGGGTGCTTTGCGCGGAAACGTCTCGGGATCTGCGGTCGCCAATGCGCGGCAGTCGTCGCGGACCGGGCAATGCAGGCAAGATGGCCGTTTCGGCGTACACAGCGTTGCGCCCAAATCCATGCAAGCCTGTGCGAAATCGCCGGGCCGTGAATGGGGCAAGACATCTGAAACATGGCTCTTGATGATGGCTTTGGCGGCAGGCAAAGGCACTTCCACCGCGTGAAGGCGCGAAAATACGCGTTCCACATTGCCGTCGACCACCGGTGCTGGAATGTCGAATGCGATGGAGGCGATGGCAGCAGACGTGTAGTCGCCAATGCCGGGCAGGGCGCGCAAAGCCTCAAGATCAGCTGGGAACACGCCGCCATGTTCAGCTACAATCGCATCGGCGCATTTCTTCAGATTGCGAGCCCTGGAGTAGTAACCAAGTCCGGCCCACGCTTTGAGCAGGTCGTCTTCATTCGCCGCGGCAAGGTCATGAACCGTCGGCCAGATGGATGTGAACTTTTCGAAATAGGCGCGCACGGCCGCCACGGTCGTCTGCTGCAGCATGATCTCCGACAGCCAGACGCGGTAGGGGTCAGGTGCTATTCCGCGCGCGCGGTCCGACGGGGAGACGCGCCAGGGCAGTTCGCGCGCATGTCGATCATACCAGCCAAGCAGTTTTTCTCCGGTTCCACCGGCATTTGCGCTCATTGGGCGAATACGGCACATTGACCCTAGCGCGTGAACAGCGCGAATTGGCCGTCAACAGGATTTGTCGCCATGGCGGGAAAGACGCAGGGACGCGGTGGCTCACAGCCAAAGCAGGTGTCGGCATTTGCCGCCAAGTTGATCGACCCGATTGTTGCGCAACGGGTTGGCATGACCACCGCATTGCTCAGCGCATGGCCGGATATTGTCGGCGCCGACATCGCCGCCCAGTCCAGACCGCAACGAATCAAATGGCCCCCGCGCAGCGCCGATGGCGAATTTCAGCCTGGCATATTGATCGTTGCCGCAAAGGCGATGGCCGCACTGCATCTGCAACATGAGACCGATACGATCATCGCGCGCGTCAATGGTTTCATGGGCTACACGGCAGTAACCGGCGTTCGCATCGAGCAGCGCCAGCTCGTGACCGCAGAGCGCAAAGTTCAGCGCCGAACAAGGCCATTGACGGCCGTTGAGGACAAGCGGCTTTCTGAGGCCGTTGCCGAGGTGAGCGATGAGCGCCTCGCCAATGCACTGCGTGCTATCGGCGAGAACGTGTTGCGTGAAAAACGCAAACCATGAGCCTGCGTCAGTCTGGCGGTTTGAACTGGAAGTCGACGCGCTATGTCGTCCTTCATGGCTACAAACACCCACATCGAAGTTTTTTATGACGGCGGCTGTCCGATCTGCCGCTTCGAGGTTGCTCTTTATGAGCGCCACGACAAGGCGGACCGCATTGGTTGGATCGACATCGACGATTTGAGCGACGCGCAATTGCCGAGCGACAAGACCCGTGAGAACCTGCTTGGGCGGTTCCATGTTCGCGATAATTTTGACGTTGGCACCTGGCATATCGGTGTAGATGCCTTTGCCCGTATTTGGCGTGAGTTGCCGGTGTGGCGGCGGTTTGCCTTCATTTTTTTCGTTCCCGGCATTCGACAACTGGCCGAAATCGGCTATCGCCTGTTCTTGAAATGGCAAAGCTGGCACAGGACCCACCGCAAAGACCGTGAGCACGATCAGCAAAGACCTGCGTGAAAGCCGCTACTGGGAAACGAAGTCTCTCACTGAGATGTCCGAAGTGGAGTGGGAAGCGCTTTGCGATGGCTGTGGCCAATGTTGCATGGCCAAGCTGATCGACGACGATACGGACGAACTCCACTATACCACCGTCGCCTGCCGCCTATTCAACGCCGACACCTGCCGCTGCGCTGACTACGCCAATCGCCACAACCATGTTGATGATTGTGTGAAGCTGACGCCCGACAATGTCGGCACACTCGCCTGGCTCCCACAGACATGTGCCTATCGCTTGCTCAATGAGGGCAAGCCACTTTTCGATTGGCACCCTTTGATTTCTGGCGATCCCGGTTCAGTGATCGCTTCCGGCATGTCGGTCTTTGGACGCGTGACGGCCCACGAACAGGACATGGCCCATGAGGGAGAGTATCTCGATCACCTCGTCGAACCCGCACAATAGCGCTTGCGTCGCCCCGCCCATCCGTGGCTCAAAAGCGTCAAGCAGACCTCGGGAGAGACACGATGGCCGCAGCTGAAACCAAGACCCTGATCCAGCGATATTACGACGCCTTCAACACCGGTGATTGGGACGCCATGGCCGCGTTGGTTGGCGAGGACGTTGCGCATGACATCAACCAAAATGGTCGCGAGATCGGTCGCGACATGTTCCGCAATTTCCTCGGTCGTATGGCGCTCCACTATGATGAGCAACTGGCTGATATTGAAGTGTTTGTCAGCGAAAGCGGCAATCGGGCCGCAGCCGAGATGACCGTGCGCGGCACCTATAAGATCACCGCCGATGGCCTGCCGGAGGCGAAAGGCCAAACCTATGCATTGCCTGTCGGCCAGTTCTTCGACATCGAGGACGGCCTCGTCACGCGCGTGTCGACGCACTACAATCTGAAAGATTGGGTGGCACAGGTCGCCAAATGACGCTCACGGTCCGCGCGCTGCCATGGGCCAAGGCTCAGAAGCGTTTTGATGACCTTGCGCGGCTGCGCATCGCCGTCTTTCGCGAGTGGCCATATCTTTACGACGGCGATCTCGCCTATGAGCGCAATTATCTGGAGACCTATTTCGAAGCGCCAGGCGCATTCATCGCGGCAGCGTTCGACGAGAATGACATGATGGTCGGGGCCTGCACCGCGTCGCCTCTGGCGCAACATGATGACGCGTTTTCGCAACCATTCCGCCAAGCCGGTCTCGATCCGCGGCGATACTTCTATTTTGGAGAATCGGTGCTGCGACCGCAGTTTCGTGGTCAGGGCGTCGGTGTCCG
>JBCBHR010000034.1:0-10168 GCA_038525365.1 Pseudomonadota bacterium
CAGATCCTTGCGCAAGGACCGCATGTCTTTGAAGGAGCGCTGCGCGATGTCCTCATCGCTGAAATGGATATGGCCCTCCGATGAGATGAGCCTGCTCAAAGCAAGCCCCAGTGTGGTCTTGCCCGATCCGCTTTCGCCAACGATGCCGAGTGTCTGGCCGCGCCGCACACTGATGTCGATGCCGTCCACGGCTTTGACGTGGTCCACCGTGCGCCGCATGAACCCCTTCTTGATGGGGAACCAGACTTTCACCTGATCGCCCTGCATGACAACCGGGGCCGACGTGTCGAGCTTTGCCGGTTCGCCCTTCGGCTCGGCTGCCAAGAGGTGCTGCGTGTACGCATGCTGCGGGTCGGTGAAAATGCGCTCCGTCGGACCTTCCTCAACAATTTTGCCGCCCGTCATAACGCAGACGCGATCCGCGATTTTGCGCACGATGCCGAGGTCATGGGTGATGAACAGCATCGACATTTGCTGTTGGGTTTTCAACTCGTCGAGCAGCTGCAGAATTTGCGCCTGAACGGTGACATCAAGCGCGGTGGTCGGCTCGTCTGCGATCAGCAGCTTTGGTGTGTTCGCAAGCGCCATGGCGATCATGACGCGCTGACGCTGGCCACCGGACAATTGGTGCGGATAGGCGCTCAGGCGTTTATCGGCATCGCGAATGCCAACTTTTTGCAACAGCGCTAAAATGTGCTCGCGCCGCGTCTTGTCGTCGGTCTTCTGGTGCAGGGCGATGACTTCGCCGATCTGCCTTTCGATTGTGTGCAGCGGGTTCAACGATGTCATCGGCTCTTGGAAGATCATCGCAATGTCATTGCCGCGAACGGCGCGCAAATCGTCGGTTCGTGCCTGCATCAGGTCACGTCCACCAAACCAGATTTCGCCCGATGGATGACTTGCGGAAGGATAGGGCAAGAGCTTCAGGACGGAGTTTGCGGAAACCGACTTGCCCGACCCGCTTTCACCGACCAACGCCACCGTCTCGCGCGCTTGGATGTCAAACGAAATGCGATCCACCGCCAGACTGGTATCTCCGCCTTGATGGAATGCCACCGACAGATCACGCACGCAGAGGAGGGGTTCAGCGCCACTCATCCAAATGTCTTCCGGGGATCAAAAGCGTCGCGTGTCGCTTCGCCGACGAAGATCAGAAGCGACAACATGATGGAGATCACGAAGAACCCGGCAAATCCGAGCCACGGCGCCTGCAAATTGTTTTTGCCTTGCAGGATCAATTCTCCAAGCGATGCCGAGCCTGGCGGCAAACCGAAGCCGAGGAAATCGAGCGACGTCAGCGTGGTGATCGAACCGTTGAGGATGAAGGGCAGAAACGTCAGCGTGGCGACCATGGCGTTTGGAAGCAAGTGCCGAAACATGATTGTGCCATTGGAGACACCAAGCGCGCGGGCTGCGTTGACGTACTCGAAATTGCGTGCACGCAGGAACTCGGCCCGCACAATGCCGACAAAGCCGACCCATGAAAACAAGAGCATGATGCCCAGCAGCACCCAGAAGCCCGGCGGCAGAACGGCGGCCATGATCAGCAATATGTAGAGGACGGGAATGGACGACCAGATCTCGATAATTCGCTGGAAAATGAGGTCGGTCCAGCCGCCAAAATAGCCTTGGATGGCGCCTGCCGCGACGCCGATGACAGCTGAAGCGGCTGTGAGAATAAGGCCAAAGAGCACCGAGATCCGGAAGCCATAGATCATACGCGCCAGCACATCGCGTGCCTGATCGTCGGTGCCGAGCCAGTTGAAATTGCCCGCCACACAGTTTGGATCGTCCACGCCATCGCGGTAGCGCGCGCAAAGCTCCTCGCGGCTGTCGAACAGGAATGCCGGTTTCGATGGCGCGGTGGTCGGCACTTCCTTATTCACCGACCGAAAAGAATAACGAATCGGTGGCCAGATCATCCAGCCATTGGCCTCAATCTCGTCTTGGATAAAAGGATCGGTGTAATCGGTGCGCGCCAAAAATCCGCCGAACTTGGCTTCGGGATAGTTGACGAAAACCGGCGTCAGGATCTCGCCCTTGTAGGAGACAAGGATCGGCTTGTCGTTGGCGATGAACTCGGCAAACAGCGACAGCACAAACAAGACGAGGAAAATCCACATCGACCAATAGCCGCGGCGGTTTGCCTTGAAGTTCTGCCAGCGTCGCTGATTGAGCGGTGACAGGAACGGTCGCTTTCGGCGTGTTGGCACCGGCGTTGGTGCGACGCCGGTTGGCGGATGCGGGGAAAGGTCGACGCGCTGATCCATGTCGCTCTCAGACCTCCCGGCTCTCAAAGTCGATGCGCGGATCAACCCAAGTGTACATGAGGTCCGACAGCAGGCTCACCAAAAGCCCCATCAGCGAGAAAATGTAGAGCGTCGCAAAGACCACCGGATAGTCGCGATTGACCACCGACTGGAAACCCAGCAAGCCAAGCCCATCCAGCGAGAAAATCGTTTCGATCAGAAGCGAACCGGTGAAGAACGCCGAGATGAACGCTGCTGGAAATCCGGCGATGATGATCAGCATCGCATTGCGGAACACGTGTCCATAAAGCACCTGGCGCTCATTGAGACCCTTGGCGCGCGCTGTTGTCACATATTGCTTACGGATTTCATCGAGAAACGAGTTCTTCGTCAAAAGCGTTGTCGTTGCGAACGCCGACAACACCATGGCGATCAGCGGCAATGTCAGGTGCCAGAAATAGTCGATGATGCGTTCCGGCCACGACAGCTCCTGCCAATTGTCGGAGACAAGCCCGCGCAGGGGGAACCAGTCATAAAACGATCCGCCCGCAAACAGGACGATCAGCAAAATTGCGAACAGAAAGCCCGGGATCGCATACGCGACGATCACAACGCCAGATGTCCACACATCAAAGCGCGAGCCATCACTGACCGCCTTCCGGATGCCAAGTGGTATGGAAATCGCGTAAGAGATCAGCGTGATCCACAGCCCCAGAGACACCGATACCGGCATTTTTTCGATGATCAGATCGATCACTGTGATGTCACGGAAGTAACTCTCGCCGAAATCGAAGCGCATATAGTTCCAGATCATCAGCATGAACCGCTCAAGCGGCGGCTTGTCGAAGCCGAATTGCTTTTCGAGATCGGCGATGAACGCCGGATCAAGCCCCTGCGCGCCGCGATATTGCGAACTGGTAATGCCGCCTTCCAAGCTGTCGCCGGGTTCCGCGCCGAAGTCCATTTCACCGCCACCGCCCGTGATCCGGTCGGTTGCATCACCGCCTTGTCCCGTCAGTTGTGCGATGACCTGTTCGACCGGCCCGCCGGGCGCAAATTGCACGACAACGAACGAGATGGCCATGATCCCGAGGATGGTCGGGATCATCAGCAAGAGGCGACGAGCGATATATGCACCCATGACGCGTTAGCCTCCGCGCACCATGTTATGGGCGCGATGTCGCATCATTTGCGTGGGCGCGGGCACCTCAGGCTTTGCCAATCGCTTTCGCCTTTTCTTCCTCGTACCACCACAGCGATTCCACCGGCCAGAAATAGTCGGGCTTTTCGAGCTTGAAGCCGAACATGTCCCAATACGCGACCCGGTGATTCGCCGATCCCCAAGTTGGAATCCAGTCACGCCGCAAACGCAACACCCGGTCCAGTATACGCATCGCGGTTTGGTGCTGTTCACGGCTTTGCGCCGCGCCGACTTCAACAATCAGGGCGTCGATCAACGGATCAGCGACGCCGGTCCAGTTGCGCGAGCCTTCAAGGTCAGCCGATTCCGAACCGAACACCCCGCGCAGCGAACTGGCTGGCGGGGTCGCCGTCCAGCCGAGTGCAAGGCCAACCATGTCAAAGTCAAACGTGCTCGTGCGCTCCTGATATTGCGCGGGATCAACCAGCCGCAGCCGCGCATTGATGCCGACGGCGCGCAGTACTTCGACATAAGGTCCGTAGATGCGTTCAAACGCGCTGGAGCGAATGAGCATCTCCAGATCGAAGGTCTCGCCAGCCGCATTGCGCATGAGACCGTCATTGCCCGCTGACCAACCGGCCTCTGTCAGAAGGCGTGTGGCCTCGCGCAGCCGTGTGCGGTCACGCCCCGAACCGTCCGATTGCGGAAACAGATAGGCCTCACCGCGAATGCCCTCCGGAAACTCATAATTGGGTTCCAGCCGTTCAATCAGCGCCAGCTCATCGGCGCCCGGTGTGCCCGTCGCCTCATAATTTGAGCGGCTGAACAAGCCGTGGCGCTGCTCATAGATGCCGTAAAACAGGTTCGTATTCGTCCATTCAAAGTCGAAACAAAGCGAGATCGCATCACGCACCCGCCGGTCCCTAAAGCGTGTGCGACGCTGGTTCAGCGCAAACGCCTGCATGGACGGCCGCTTTTCGCTGTCAAACAGCGTCTTCGTCACGCGCCCATCATCAATCGCCGGAAACTCATATTCCGTCGCCCAGGTTTTGGACGTGAACTCTTGGCGCCATGTGATGTCGCCCTTCTTGAAGGCCTCAAACGCCGTTTGCCGCTCTGTGAAGAAGTCGATGCGGATCGTCTGGAAGTGATTGAAACCGTTGCCAGCCGCCAATTGCCGGGACCAATGATCGTCGACGCGCTCATACTCGATGAACGATCCCGCCTGGAAACGTCCGACCTTGTAGGGGCCGGAGCCGAGTGGTGGGATCAGGGTCGAAGCGTCAAACGCCTTGTCCGCATACCAAGCCTTGGAAAGGATCGGCATGCCGGCGTCCGTCAGGATCGCCTGCGCGGACTGCGTGCCGTCAAACACCAAAGTCACCGTGCGTTCATCGTCGACTACCACTTCGGTGAGTTTTTGAAGCGGCAACGAGAATGTCGGGTGACCTTCGGTTTTCAGCGTGTCGTAGGTAAATTTCACGTCTTCCGCCATGATCGGCGAACCGTCATGGAATTGCGCGATATCGCGCAGCCTGAATGTGAAACGGTTGCCGTCGTCGGAGATCGTGACCGTCTCCGCCACATGGCAATAGACGGCGTCCGGCTCATCATAGGCGCGCGCGACGAGCGCGTCGAAACAAAGCTCCATACGCGGTGGCGCATCGCCCCGGCGCACGAACGAATTCAGCGTGTTGAAGGTCTGGGTGTTCTGGTTGAAGTACCAATAGCCGGGTTGGAAATTGAAGACGCCACCGGCTGGCGCATCTGGAGAGGCGTAGTCAAACGCCACCGCATCTGGTGCGTATTTCAAGTCGCCAAATGCCGACAGACCGTGTCGCGGGACGCCGGTTGGATTGGCAGCCAGAGACAATTTCGGGAACATGGCCGATGCGGTCGCTGCCCCCGCGGCCATCAGCATGAAAGCTCTGCGGTCGATGATCATCACTGCGCCTCCGGCTTGACCCACCAGGAAAATGTGTCCGGGCCGGTGTAAAGCGGTTGGTTTTCAAGGAAGTCGAACTTGTCCCACCAAGCGACCCAATCATCGGGCGAGTGCCATTGCGGGATGTAGTAGAAATTCCACAGGAGAACCCGATCCAGCGCGCGCGATGCCGCGATCAGTTCATCGCGACCTTCGGCAAAAATGATCGTGTCGATCAGTGCATCGACGACTTCATTCTGGATGCCGGACAAATTGCGCGAGTCGGGTGAGGACGCCGCTTCTGACGACCAGAAGTCGCGCTGCTCGTTGCCCGGTGACAGCGATTGGCGCAGCACGGTTGTCGTCATATCAAACTCGAACTGCTCCAGCCGGGCAACATACTGGCTGGCATCCACGATGCGAAGTGACGCATCGATACCGAAAGCGCGCAGGTCTTCGACGAACTGGCCGGAGATGATCTGCGCGGTTTGAGAGCCGCCGAGGAATTCGATGACAAAGGGTTCGCCGGTTTCGGCGTTCACCCATTGGCCATTATCCGGACGCCAACCGGCTTCCTGAAAGAGCCGTGCAGCAATGCGCTGGTTTTCGCGCCGTGCCGTACGGTCGCCATTGACCGGGTTTTCGAAAGGCTGCGTTAACAATTCGTCGGGCAATTGATCGCGATACTCTTCGAGGATCTCAAGCTCACGGCCTTCCGGCAAACCGCTCGATGCCAATTCCCCGCCCTCGAAATAACTGTCGGTGCGCGTGCGCAAATTGGAGAGCTGAAGGCGGTTGACCGATTCAAAGTCAAAGAGATGCGAAAGCGCTTGGCGGACACGACGGTCCTGAAACCTTTCCAGGCGCATATTCATGGCAAAGCCCTGCATGGGCTGAGGCTGCACCGTGGCAAATGCCTTGCGCTTCACCTTGCCCTCTTCAAAGGCTGGGAAATTGTATTCGCCAGCCCAGCGCGCCGATCGCGTTTCGGTGCGCACATCCTGAATGCCGCCCTTCTTAAAGGCCTCCCAGACGGGCGTCGCATCTAGGAAATAGGTGTAGCGGAGTTCGTCGAAATTATAGCGGCCTTTGTTGATCGGCAGATCGGCGGCCCACCAACCATCAACCCGCTCCCAGATGATTGTGTTGCCGGAGACAAATGATTTTATGCGGTAGGGCCCCGACCCGAGCGGCGGTTCCAGCGTGGGCTCGGTGATGTCGCGTGGCTCGCCATCCGGCCCTTCCGCCGTCCACCAGTGCTGCGGGAAAACCGGCATGTCACCGAGGATCTTGGGCAGCTCTCGGTTTCCCGACTGGTCGAAGGTGAATTTGATATCTGTTTCGTTGAGCACTTCCGCCGAGACGACATTTTCGTAGTACGCGCGGTAGATCTGGCTGATGTCTTTGAGTTGCTCAAACGTCCAAACGACGTCGTCCGGCGTGACAGACTTGCCGTCATGCCAAGTCGCATCGGGGTTCAGCCGATAGGTCGCCGATGAAAAATCATCGGGAAACGAAAACGCCGCCGCCACATGGGGGTGGCTGGTGGATGGTTCATCGATCGATTGATCCATCAGCGTTTCGTACAAAAGCCCGCCACCAAAACGCGCAAAGCCCGCCGCCGCCGTTCCGCGAACGATGTATGGGTTGAAGCTGTCGAACGTGCCTTGGGCGGCAAGGTTCAGCGTGCCACCCTTCGGCGCATCGGGGTTGGCATGCTCATAGTGGCGCATGTCATCGCCGTATTTCGACGTCTCGATGAGCGAGTTTATCGTTATCCAGCCGCTGTCATCCTGCGCTGATGCGTGACTTGTCGCCAGAACCGTGCCCCCGGCGAGGGCAAAACCCAGGATGATCTTCCGCATAGACGCCTCCGGTACAAAACGAGCTTGAGACTAAGAGACTAGGTTGAATTTTGACATTTCAAAGCCCTGAAACGCAAAAGGCCCGCGCAAGCACGGGCCAGTTTGTCACATTTCAGCGAGTTCGCCGTTATCAGGGCAGCGGTACCGGCGCGCCTGATTGCGCGTTCAGATAGGCGATCAGGTTGGCGCGGTCTTCTTCCTTGCGCAGCCCGCGATAGCCCATTGAAGTGCCATCGATGTAATCTTTGGGTGCTGTGAGGAAGCGGTTCATTGCCTCGAAATCCCACTCGGCATTGGCTTCGCCATAGGCAACCATCGCCGATGAATATTTGAACCCGTCATGAACGCCGGGTTGGCGGCCGATCACGCCCCAAAGGTTTGGCCCAGCTTTGTTGCCCGCACCATCAGCCACGTTGTGACACGCGGAGCATTGGCGGAAGACGCTCTCACCGGCAGACGCATCGGCGCTCGCCAGAAGTGGTGCGATGGGTGCAAGTTCTTCTTCAACTTCTTCGGCGGCACCGGCAGGGGCAGCGCTTTCTTCAACGAGGATCGCAAAACCCTGCTGGTCCAACTCCTCTTCGTGGAAGATCGCCTCACCAACGATACTCACCGTCATGACGACGAAGACGGTCGACAGGAATGCACCTGCATACATGTTGTAATTGATTGCCATATCCGACCTTGTTCAGCATGTGCGGGGCCAAGCCGATGACCCGCTGAAATCGCACGCTACCTAGGTCTTTTGGTTGGGGTGCGCAACACATATAAGGTCGCATAATTTGGGACCTTTTGACACTTCGTTCGCCCCATAACAGGAAGCCGCAAAGCCCGCCATGCACCCGATCATCGTGATACCGGCCCGCCTCGCCTCGACCCGATTGCCGCAAAAGCCCTTGGCCGACATCGCAGGGAAGCCAATGATCGTCCATGTTGCGGAGCGTGCGCGTGAAGCCGATTGCGCGCAGGTGATCATCGCTGCCGATGATCGACGTATTTTCGAAGCGGTGCGTGACCATGGACACCACGCAATCATGACGGCGACCGACCACCAATCGGGGTCGGACCGCATCGCCGAAGCGCTGGCTTTGACCGATCCCGATGAGCGTCATGAGATTGTCATCAACCTGCAAGGCGACCTGCCAACGATCCCGTCAGCCGACATCCGGGCATCGCTGAAGGTTCTTGAGACCGACGATGAGTGCGACATCGCGACCCTCGGCACGGTCATCATCGACGCCGACGAAAAGACAAACCCAAACGTCGTCAAAATCGTTGGCACGCCGGTCGCTGATGCGAGGGCGGGCGTCAAACTGCGTGCGCTCTATTTCACGCGGGCAACGGCACCCTGGGGTGATGGGCCGCTCTATCACCACATCGGCCTCTACGCCTATCGCCGAGAAGCGTTAAAGCGGTTCGTGGCGCTTCCACCGTCGCCGCTGGAACAGCGCGAGAAGCTGGAACAATTGCGTGCCGTAGAGGCTGGCATGACCATTCATGCCGCCATCATTGACACCGTGCCACTCGGGGTCGATACGGCTGCGGATTTGGAGAAAGCGCGCCAAGCGCTCGGCTAAAGGCGGGACTGATGAGCGAAGACCCAACAAACCTGATTGCGTTTCAGGGTGCGCCCGGAGCGCATTCAGACAATGCGTCTCGGCAGATGTATCCGCACATGACACCCCTGCCATGCCCGACATTTGAAGACGCCTTCAATGCCGTCGACAACGGCACGGCCCGCCTCGCGATGATCCCGATTGAGAACACGATTGCGGGCCGCGTTGCCGACATTCATTCGCTTTTGCCCGAAAGTGAGTTGCACATAGTTGGCGAGTTTTTCTTGCCGATCAATTTTCATCTCATGACATTGCCGGACGGGTCGCGTGACGAAATTGAGACCGTGCACAGCCACATCCACGCGCTCGGTCAGTGCCGCAAATACATCCGCGCCAATGGTTGGGAGCCGCTGGTAGCGGGCGACACCGCCGGTGCAGCCAAGCTGGTGGCCGACAAGGGCGACCCGACCATGGCGGCACTCGCGCCGGAACTGGCCGCATCTATGTACGGCCTCAACATCATTGAGCGCGATGTCGAAGACATGGAAAACAACGTGACCCGCTTCGTTGTCCTGTCGAAAGACCCTGCAATGCCTGCCCGGTCTTCCGCTGACGACCTCATGATGACCACTTTCGTCTTCCGTGTCCGCAACATCCCCGCCGCGCTTTACAAGGCGATGGGCGGTTTTGCGACCAATGGCGTCAACATGACCAAGCTTGAGAGCTACCAGATCGGCGGCCAATTCACCGCCACCCAATTCTATGCCGACATCGAAGGCCATCCCCAAGACCCCGGCGTCAAACTCGCCTTCGAAGAGATCGGCTTTTTCTCCGACCATTTCCGGATGCTGGGCGTTTATCCGGCCGCTGAGTTCAGGCGTCGGCAGAAATGGGACGGCGCGAGCAAGGTTTGAGGGCTCTTGGGCCCCTGCGTTGGCTTTGACAGAAATCAACGCGGTTCAAAGCGCGTGCCATAGTCTGGACGGACACATGAGGAGGAAGCCCAATGTACTCCCGCATCCTGGTGCCGGTCGACCTCGACAATGTCGACAAGCTCACAAAAGCACTTGATCTGGCGGCGGAAACGGCCACGCAACACAAGGCAGACGTCATCTATGTGGACGTCGTGGACGCGGTCCCGACAGCATCACCCCGCACCGAAGGCGAGCGCATGTCAGAACGCCTAAAGAGCTTTGCTTCGCAACAAGCAGACAAACACGCCATCCAAACCACAGGTGAAGTTACGCTCCGTAGCGATTTGCGCCTAAACGTTGGTCCCGACATCGTTAAAGCGGCCGACGAGCTCAAATGTGATTTGGTCGTCATCGCCAGTCATGTGCCCGGGCTCAAGGAGCACTTTTTCGCATCCAACGTTTAGGCGCAAATCGCTACGGAGCGTAACTTCACCTGTGGTTTGGATGGCGTGTTTGTCT
>JBCBHR010000035.1:0-10110 GCA_038525365.1 Pseudomonadota bacterium
GGACGAGCGCGAACGCGCCCTTGTGGCAAGCCAATCGCAGTTGACACAACTCGCCGAGGAAGCAGCCGATCTGGAGGGGTTGATCACGTCGCTGTCTGACGAAGTGGATCGCATTCGAACCGAAGCTGAACAGAAGCGCCTCGAGGCTGAAGCCGCCGCCCGACGCATTGAAGAAGAACGCATCGCCGCCGTGCAGGAAGCCGAGCGCGCGCGTCTGGAAGCACTTCAACAGGAAGAAGAAGAGCGCCAGGCGGCCCTGCAAGCTGCCGAGAACGCGCGCCTTGCCGCCATTCAAGCGCTCGAAGAAAGCCGAAGACGAGCACAGGCTCTGGCCGAAAAGCCGCAGATCATGACGCCCAGCGCACCCATCGCCAGCCGACGCGGGCAATTGTCGCGCCCCGTTGCAGGCACCTTGCTCACTCGCTTTGGAACAGACGATGGCTTGGGAAATCGTGCGCAAGGCGAGACAATCGAAACGCTTGCTAACGCAATTGTGACCGCCCCGGTGGATGGCAGTGTCCTTTATGCAGGCCCATTTCGAGCCTACGGTAACCTCTTGATCCTCGATGCCGGTGATGGATACCATATCGTTTTGGCTGGCATGGATCGCATTGAGGTGGCGCAAGGCCAGTTTGTCGTGGCTGGCGAGCCGGTAGGGATCATGGGTTCAATACGACTGGCCAGTGTTGCCGCGGCTGCGGCTGAAAAGAACAACCCGACGCTCTATGTTGAGTTTCGGAAGGATGGTAGACCAGTGGATGCCTCGCCTTGGTGGGTGGCAATCGGCGGTCAAGGAAGGACATGAACGCATGATGCGCAAAGCTTCAATTCTCTTCGCGGGTATGCTCTTGGGAGCAGCCTCGACCATGTTGATCGCATCGCCCCCGCGGATGACCGCCGAGGCAGCGGGCAGCGAGACATACCGCCAACTGGCCATTTTCGGCGATGTCTTTGAGCGCGTTCGCGCAAATTACGTCGAAGAACCCGCGGAAAAAGAGCTCGTCGAAAATGCCATCAACGGCATGCTGACATCGCTCGATCCGCACTCAAGCTACCTCAACGCCGATGATGCCGCTGACATGCGCACGCAAACGCGCGGTGAATTTGGCGGCCTCGGTATCGAAGTGACGATGGAAAACGACGTGGTGAAGGTTATCACGCCGATGTTTGGGACGCCCGCGGAAGCGGCAGGCGTGCTCGCCGGTGACCTGATTGTCGAAATCGACGGAGACGAAGTGCGCGGCCTGACGCTGACGCAGGCTGTCGACAAGATGAAGGGCGCACCAAACACGCCCATCGAGCTCACGGTTGTGCGCGAAGGCGCAGCAGAGCCGATCAGCATCACCATCATCCGTGACATCATCAAGGTGCAGGCAGTCAAGTTCCGCGCCGAAGATGATATCGGCTATTTGCGTGTCATTTCCTTCACCGACCAGACCTTCGACAACCTCCGCAGTGGCATTGAGGAACTGGCCGAAGACATCGGTGAAGACAATCTCAAGGGCTTTGTCCTCGATCTGCGCCTGAACCCGGGCGGCCTTCTCGATCAGGCGATCAATGTCTCCGATGCATTTCTTGAGCGCGGATTGATCGTGTCGACACGCGGTCGCGAAGAACGTGACACCCGTCGCTTCTCGGCGCGACCGGGCGATCTGATTGATGGCAAGCCGGTTGTTGTCCTCATCAATGGCGGCTCCGCGTCAGCTTCCGAAATCGTTGCGGGCGCTTTGCAGGACCACAAACGCGCGACGGTCGTCGGCACCCAATCCTTCGGCAAGGGATCGGTGCAGACCATCCTGCAGCTGGCTGACAATGCGGCGCTGCGGCTGACAACTGCCCTTTACTACACCCCAGGTGGGGTTTCCATTCAGGGTAAGGGCATCACGCCGGATATCCAAATTGAGCAAACGCTGCCCGACGAGTTGCTTGGGCGTGAGGATGATTTGGTGCGCGGCGAGAGTGATCTACGCGGGCATATTGAAGGCGAAGAAGAAGACGAGAAGGGCTCCGGCTCAATCGCCTATGTGCCTCAGGATGCCACCGAAGATGATCAACTTCAATTCGCGCTGCGCCTCCTGCGCGGTGAGGAGCAACACGCATCCTTCCCGCCAGATCCATCCAAAGCGCTGCCAAACTGACGGCATCGTCTTGCCCGGTTGAACAATCGGGCACATCTCATAATGTGAATGGCCACCGCTTGCGGTGGTCATTTTGATTCGCGCCGAAGGTTCCACGCGATGCCGACCGACCTCGATGCCCCCCTGAAACCCGTGCGGCCGCGCGGGGACACGACAAACAAATCGCCGAAACGCCCGCTGTCGCCATGGGGCATCGCCACACTCAGTGCTGTCGTTGCGTGCGCTGCGGTCGCCGCCAACGCGGTTTTTGTCGTCAACGCCGACACGCGGCCAGAGATTGCGTTGCTTCAACCTGAGCAGCCGGGCGACGCCTTGGCATCCGCCGAAAGTGCTCAAAACATTGTCCCCGGCTCTCAAAACCCATTGTCGACGCCCGAAAATCACGGCGTGGAAATCGTTTATGGAACAGACACAAATCTGACGACTGGCACGACGGGTTCTGCTGCCCCGCAGCCTGCGCCGTCCAATGCTCAATTCCCCGGACTGACCGCGCCCGTCCCGCAACCACGTGCCCCGCTTGAGCGGGAATTGTCACCCGGCGGCCCAAAGATCATAACCTTGGTGCCGCAAGCACCATCGGTCGGCCAGCCATTGCAGCTTGCCCACCTTCCAGAGGACGCAGCGACCGAGGAAAACGACGAGGGCCTCCTCCTGCCCCGCGTGACGTCGGACGGTCGGCGGCCGATGGACATATATGCGCGCCCGTGGTCGGCAGGCGATGGCAAGCGCATCGCCATCGTCATCGGTGGCATCGGCCTGTCGCAAACCTCCACCCAAGGGGCGCTCGACACGCTGCCGCCTGACATCACCCTCGCCTTTGCCCCCACCGGCAACAGTCTCGATCGCTGGATGCAGGCGGCACGCAACAAAGGCCACGAACTGCTGGTTCAGGTGCCCATGGAACCGTTTGGCTATCCCGACATCGATCCCGGCCCGCAAACACTGCGCCTGGCATCATCCGCCGAGACCAACCGCGAACGCTTGTTCGAGAGCATGGGAGCCGTCACCAACTACACCGGCGTTTCGAACTATCTCGGTGCGCGTTTCTTAACTAACAGCACCGCGATCGTTCCGATGTTTCGCGAACTGGCAGGCCGTGGCGTGCTGTTTTTCAATGACGGTTCGGCGAAGGCACCCAACATCGGCGCCGATGCGCAGGCCGTTGGGTTGCCCTATGTGGAGGCGGACATCGTCATCGACGCGTCACGCAGCCCTGCTGAAATTCGCGCACGGTTGAAAGCGCTGGAAGACCTGGCTTCAGCGCGCGGTCAGGCGGTCGGCTCAGGTTCCGCACTTGGTATCACCATTGAGACCGTGGCAAGCTGGGTCAATGACGCAAAGAAGCGCGGCTATGAGATCGTCGGCGTGTCCGCTCTGGCGCAGCGCTGACCCAAAAAGATAAGAAGGCGAAGGGCAATCATGGGAACGACCACAGACCTGCCCTATCGACCGTGCGTCGGCATCATGGTGCTCAACAGCGCCGGCAAGGTTTGGGCGGGCCGCCGCATGAAAGAGGGCAACACGGAATATTCCGGTGAGCCACTGCTCTGGCAGATGCCGCAAGGTGGCATAGACAAGGGCGAAGACCCGCTGCCAGCTGCCTACCGCGAACTTTACGAAGAAACCGGCATGAGATCGGTTTCGTTGATCGAGGCAGCGCCCCGAATGGTTCGCTACGATCTGCCCAGCCATATGATCGGCATCGGCCTGAAGGGCAAATTTCGCGGACAAGAGCAGCATTGGTTTGCGATGCGGTTTGATGGCCACGACCGCGAAATCCAGATCAATCCACCGCCCGATGGTCACCAACCCGAATTCGATGCATGGGCGTGGAAGGATATGGCGAGCCTGCCGGACGAAATCGTCGCGTTCAAACGCGGTGTCTATGAGGAGGTGGTCGCCATGTTCGGACATTTGGCGGATGTGCCAGCATGATGATCATCAACCGAACAGACTTTCGCGCATCGACACCGTCGGACTGGCACAAGGTGCGTGCCGTGCACGACCGGGCTTTCGGCTCTGAGGTTGAAAGCCGCTTGGCGCTCACCCTGCTTGAGGACAACCAGACGGCGTCGCTCGATCTATTGGCTGAACTTGACGGCATGGTGATTGGCCACGTCATCCTGTCCGCCGCCGAAGAGGGCCCGGATCGGGCACTGGTGCTTGGCCCGCTCGCCGTGGACCCGGAATGGCGCGATTTTCAGATCGGGACCGAACTCGTGCGCCGGGTCCTCGCAGACGCCCGTTTGGCCGGGTGGAAGTCTGTCTTTGCGCTTGGCGAGCCAGACTATTATGGCCGTTTCGGTTTCAAGCGCAGCTTTACCGAACATGTCACATGCGCCTACAACGCGGGACCGTCGTTTCAGGGGCTGGAATTGGAAACCGGTGCCTTGGCCGGTTTTTCAGGCAAACTGGTGTACCCTGCTGCGTTTCAAGACACCGACTGAAACAAGAAAACCGCCCGAGGGCGGCTCCAATGCATCAATACTAGACTTAACAAGTCAGTGCCCGAGTGCGGATTTCACTTCTTGCAGGCGCGCCAAGCGGAAGGCCGCAGCTTGCTTGGTGTCTTCGGTCTGCGCATCGGCAACGTCTTCTTCGGCGTCCTTGATCCGCTGATCGATGTAGGACGCATCGATATCTTTCACGTTGGTCGCTTCCTCAGCGAGCAATGTGAAGCCTGCCGGTGAGATATCGGCGAAACCGCCGCGCACGAAAATCTGCTCATTTGCGCCGGAAACCCCGGTGGTTTCGACGATGCCCGGAGCAAGCGTCGTCATCATGGGCGCATGGTTCGCCATGATCGTCAGATACCCATCGGCACCGGGCACCACCACCTGAGTGACATCCTCGGAGAGCAAAAGCCGCTCGGGCGAGACAAGTTCGAAATTGAAGGCGTCAGCCATAATCAGGAATTCTCAGGTTTTTGCCGGTCAAGCACGGAAGCGATCACGCCAAGAGCGGCACCGATTGCGCCGCCGACGATGACGTTGACCGCCGTGTCATGGTCGGGAAACATGCCGATAAACTGGTCAAGCGAGTCCGGGCCGATCAAAAAGCCGACCATCGCGCCCGCAAACGTCAATTGTGCGATCAATTCCAGTTTCATGCCTGCCTCCAAGGTTTAGCGCGTTATTACGCAGCTTCCGCTGCGAGTTTCTGCGCTTTTTCCATGGCTTCTTCAATTGTACCAACCATGTAGAAAGCCGCTTCCGGCAGATGGTCATAGTCGCCATTCACAAGGCCCTTGAAGCCTTTGATCGTGTCAGCGAGATCGACGAGCTTGCCCGGTGCGCCGGTGAAGACTTCCGCCACGAAGAATGGCTGCGACAGGAAGCGCTCAACTTTACGCGCGCGCGCAACGGTCAGTTTGTCTTCTTCGGAGAGCTCGTCCATGCCGAGAATGGCGATGATGTCCTGCAGGGCTTTGTAGCGCTGCAGTGTCGACTGAACCTGACGTGCCACTTCGTAGTGCTCATCGCCCACGATTTGCGGGTCAAGCATGCGCGATGTGGAATCAAGCGGGTCCACGGCGGGGTAAATGCCCTTTTCCGCAATCGCGCGGTTCAGCGTTGTCGTCGCGTCCAAGTGCGCAAACGATGTCGCAGGCGCGGGGTCGGTCAAGTCATCGGCAGGCACATAGATGGCCTGAACGGACGTAATCGAGCCCTTTGTTGTCGTTGTGATGCGCTCCTGCATCTGGCCCATATCTGTCGCCAACGTCGGCTGATAACCCACCGCAGACGGGATACGGCCGAGGAGAGCCGACACTTCGGAACCAGCCTGCGTGAAGCGGAAGATGTTGTCGACGAAGAACAGAACGTCCTGGCCCTGATCACGGAACTCTTCCGCAATCGTCAGGCCCGTCAAAGCAACGCGGGCACGCGCGCCGGGTGGTTCGTTCATCTGACCAAAGCAAAGCGCGGCTTTGGACCCTTCGCCACCGCCTTCCTTGTTCACACCGGATTCGATGAACTCGTAGTACAGGTCATTGCCTTCACGCGTGCGCTCGCCGACACCGGCAAACACCGAATAACCACCGTGGGCTTTCGCAATGTTGTTGATCAGTTCCTGAATGAGAACCGTCTTGCCAACACCAGCGCCGCCGAACAGGCCGATCTTGCCGCCTTTTGCGTAAGGTGCCAGCAGGTCCACGACCTTGATGCCTGTCACCAGAATTTCGGCGTCGGTCGACTGCTCGACATAGGACGGGGCTTCGGCGTGAATTTCGCGTGTTTTCTTCGCCTTGATCGGACCGGCTTCGTCGATCGGCTCGCCGATCACGTTGATGATGCGACCGAGCATTTCTTCGCCAACCGGAACGGTGATCGCTTCACCATTGTCGGTGACGGGCTGTCCGCGAACGAGGCCCTCGGTGGAGTCCATCGCAATCGTGCGAACAGTGTTCTCACCCAAGTGCTGTGCCACTTCCAGCACGAGGCGGTTGCCATTGTTGTCGGTTTCGAGCGCGTTGAGGATCGGCGGAAGATCGCCTTCAAATTTCACGTCAACAACGGCGCCGATCACTTGGGCGATCTTGCCGGTCGCTTTCTTGGCTGCTGCTTTTGCCATTGTGGGTCTACCCTTCCTTTAGAGCGCTTCGGCGCCGGAAATGATTTCAATGAGTTCTTTGGTGATCTGCGCCTGACGCTGACGGTTGTAGGAGATCGTCAGCTTGTCGATCATCTCACCGGCGTTGCGCGTTGCGTTGTCCATCGCGCTCATGCGTGCGCCCTGTTCGGAGGCCGCATTTTCCAGAAGCGCACGGAATATCTGCACCGAGATGTTGCGCGGGATCAGGTCCTCAAGGATCGATGCCGCGTCGGGCTCATACTCGTAGACGGCTGCAACGTCGGTGCCATCGTCTGCAATCTCGGTCTCTTCGGCGTTCGCCGGGATGATCTGCTGCCCGGTTGGCACCTGACTGATCACCGACTGGAACTCGGAATAATAGAGCGTGCAGACATCAAAATCTTCGGCATCAAACATCGAAATGACCTTGCGGCCAATCTCAGCGGCGTTAGCAAACGCCACTTGCTTGACCTCGCGAAGATCAACGCGGTCGATGATCAGGCTTTCAAATTCGCGGCGTAGCGAATCATAGCCCTTCTTGCCAACGGTGATGATTTTAACGGTCTTGCCTTCATTTTGCAGGCGCAAAACATCTTCACGCGCCTTGCGCGCAATCGACGAGTTGAAGCCGCCGCAAAGACCACGTTCGGCGGTACACACGACAAGCAAATGCACCTGATCGCTGCCTGTGCCGGACATCAAACGCGGTGCATCATCGGCGTCCACAAGCGATGCGATGTTGGCTAGCACGTTGCCCATGCGTTGCGAATAGGGGCGCGCGGCTTCGGCAGCTTCCTGCGCACGGCGCAGTTTTGCCGCCGCCACCATCTGCATGGCTTTGGTGATCTTGCGTGTCGCCTTGACCGACGCAATCCGGTTCCGCAGGTCCTTCAAAGAGGGCATGTGTTTCGCCTTCTGACTTTCGTGTCCGGACGGCTTACGCGAATGATTTCGCGAAAGCCTCGATCTGCGCTTTAAGCTGCGTTTCTATGTCGTCGGTGACTTTCTGCTCGGTGCGGATAGCGTCGAGCACAGATTTGCCCTCACCGCGCATATGCGTCAGCAGGCCCTGTTCGAACGCACCGACTTTGTCGACCGGCAGGCCGTCGAGGAAGCCGTTGACACCGGCAAAGATCACGGCAACCTGCTCTTCGGTTTTCAGCGGCGAGAACTGGGGCTGTTTGAGAAGCTCAGTCAGACGCGCACCACGGTTCAGCAAGCGCTGCGTCGCGGCATCAAGATCAGAACCAAACTGCGCAAACGCGGCCATCTCACGGTACTGCGCAAGCTCACCCTTAATGGAGCCAGCAACTTGCTTCATCGCCTTGATTTGCGCGGCAGAGCCCACGCGAGACACCGAAAGACCGACGTTCACCGCAGGACGGATGCCTTGGAAGAACAGGTCAGTCTCAAGGAAGATCTGGCCATCGGTGATCGAGATCACGTTCGTTGGAATAAACGCGGACACGTCGTTGCCCTGTGTTTCAATGACCGGCAGGGCGGTCAACGAACCGGCACCATTGTCTTCGTTTAATTTCGCAGCACGCTCCAAGAGGCGCGAATGCAGGAAGAAAACGTCACCCGGGAACGCTTCACGGCCCGGCGGACGGCGCAGAAGCAGGGACATCTGGCGATATGCAACGGCCTGCTTGGACAGATCATCATATCCGATCAGGGCGTGCATGCCATTGTCGCGGAAATATTCGCCCATCGTACAGCCAGCAAATGGTGCCAGGAACTGCATGGGCGCAGGATCAGAGGCGGTTGCAGCGATGATAATGGAGTATTCCAGAGCGCCGCGCTCTTCGAGCACCTTCACGAATTGGGCGACGGTGGAGCGCTTCTGGCCGACGGCAACGTAGATGCAATAAAGCTTCTCGTTTTCCGGGCCGTTGTCATGGATCGGCTTCTGATTGAGGAATGTATCGAGCAGGATGGCGGTCTTGCCGGTCTGGCGGTCGCCGATGACAAGCTCACGCTGGCCACGGCCAACGGGGATCAACGCATCAATCGCTTTCAGGCCAGTCGACATCGGCTCATGCACAGATTTGCGCGGGATAATGCCCGGCGCTTTAACGTCAACGCGCATACGCTTTTCAGCTTTGATCGGGCCCTTGCCGTCAATCGGGTTGCCAAGCGGATCAACAACGCGCCCGAGCAGCTCACGGCCAACTGGCACGTCTACAATCGCGCCCGTGCGTTTGACGACGTCGCCTTCTTTGATGTCACGGTCGGAACCGAAGATAACAACGCCCACATTGTCTTCTTCAAGGTTCAGCGCCATGCCGCGAATGCCGCCCGGGAATTCGACCATTTCACCGGCCTGAACACTGTCCAGACCGTAAATGCGGGCGATACCGTCACCGACGGACAGAACCTGACCGACCTCGGACACTTCGGCGTCTTGGCCGAAATTCTTGATCTGGTCTTTGAGAATTGCGGAAATTTCCGCTGCACGGATGTCCATCAGCCAACCTCTTTAAGCGCAAGCTTGAGCGTAGAAAGTTTTGTTTTCAGGGAAGTGTCGATCTGTTTGGAGCCCATCTTCACGATAAGCCCACCCAGGATCGACGGATCGACCGTGGCGTTGATTGCCACGTCCTTGCCCGCCACTTCTTTCAAAGCGGCTTGCAGTTGTTTCGTTTGTGTTGCGTTCAGCGCGGTCGCCGACGTCACATCCGCCGTCACCTCGCCACGCGCATCGGCAGCGATATCACGGAAGGCGGCAATTATGCCCGGCAACGCAAACAGGCGCCGATTGGACGCAACGACTTTCAGGAAATTGGAAACCAGCGGGTCAACCTTGGCTTTGCCGAGGATCGCACCCATCGCGGCTTCCTGCTCATCACCGGAAATGACCGGGCTGGAGATGAAGCGCTGAAGGTCGTCGCTTTCGCCGAGAAGTGTCTCAAAACCGGACAAAGATGCCTCAACCTTGTCGACGGCCTTTGCTTCTGCGGCCAATTCAAACAGGGAGCGCGCATAGCGCGTGGCAACTGACGACGTGGAGGAAGAAGTGGCCACCGTTGTACTGCCCATCCGGCTGCGACCAACGGATCACGACGAAAATCGTAACCCACTGAAATCTCTGTTGTTTTATGATATCTGCTTGATCGCTGGTGCGGCCCTGCAGCAAATTACGCGCGACCTAGCATAGCGATTTTCGCGGTGCAAGGCGGGCCGCTGCCCCTTTTGTCGAACCTTATTGCCGCGTCTCACGCAACGTAACCAAACACATAGAGCAGTGGAAACGCAGCCAAAGCGATCTCCATAAGGATGGAAACGATGTTGAATGTCGTCCAGCCACGATCAAAGATCATGGACACAAAACGACCAAGCGCGGTGAACGCCCATCCCGCCCCAAGCACCATCCAGATGAACGGCTGCGCAAACAGGATCG